>JBFOLQ010000513.1:0-2702 GCA_040830145.1 Flavobacteriaceae bacterium
AATGGCAAGTGGTGGCCCTTCACCATATGGGGGTTCCCAAACGAAATGCCAATGGGGACTATTTGGACAAGAATAATGAAGTGATTCCCATTATCGATAATAAGATTGATGTGTCACGGGTCCATTGGATTGCCAATGAGGGGATTCGCATCAGTGTTATTCTTAAAGACCTGAAGTCTAAATTTGATGCCAATAATCCCCTTATGCAAGGGATTCTGGAAACAACCGCTACATCACAAGATGTAAATCAAGGCACCCCATTTACACAAAATCAATCAAATGTCATTCAGCCCATGGAAACGATTACCACAAGCAACAAGATTGACCTGTCCATTCCGTCACATTTGTTGGACACCCACAAAAAAATTGATATTTCATTTTCGGTAGGACATGGCCCTGATACTTCCCTGGTCAGAACGGGAGCAAACACTACCGCGGTATTGGATGGTTTGACGGAGGAGAGCAAACGTTTGGAACGGAATATGGACTATTCCCAGTGCAAGGGTTATCAAATAGACTTTTTGGGTCATGAGGTACCCCTGCCCTTGCCCATGAATGAAACTAGGCATTTTGCGGCCAAATTGGAAGGTACCGATAGCATTGTACTCAATTATTTTAAATTCAGTGTCATTCACAATGCCATCAAAAGAATGCCCTTTATCAGTGCCATCAATGTAGATGGAGATCCGGAAAAGCGCAAGGATATAACAAAACGAAACGATAAATGGATACGTGACAACCGAATTGACTTTGATGTACAGCTAAACAATGATTTTTACAAGAAAAGTGGGTTTGATCGTGGCCATATGAGCCGAAGGGAGGATGCCAATTGGGGCGGTACGGCCGAACAGGCCAAAAGAAATGCCGACCTTACCTGCGTGCATACCAATGCCTGTCCCCAGGTGCCTTCCCTCAATAGGAGCAACCGGGGTGGACTTTGGGGAAAACTGGAAAAGGAGATTCTGGAAAAAGGCGCTGAGAAAGAAGATACTGATACCAATAGGATCACGGTTTTTAGTGGCCCTATTTTTAAGGAGAGTGACCCTACTTTCAAGGGGGTTCAGATTCCCACGGAATATTACAAGGTAATCTTGTGGCTCGATGAGGATGGAAGCCTTAAGGCCACGGGGTTTACCCTCTCACAGGTTGATTTGATGGACAATATTGATTTTGAGGCGGTAGATCTTGATAAAAATATAGCCTTTGCCGAACATATGAGGAGTTTGGAAGCCATTCAGGATGCTACCAAGATTGATTTTTCCCATCTTCTCGAATTTGATACGTTTGAAGGAAGCTCCCAGCAACAGATTGCACTGGACACGGTTGAAATGCTCAGGGAGCATATTGCATCCCATGGCACGTCAAAAACGACCGAGACACGAAAGCGACGAAGCAAAACGAAAAAGGATTGACCTTTTTGCTGACCTAATTTAGGTAGTAAGGTGGAAGCACTAATCTGATTGTGGTGTAAAACGCAGCAATGTACTTTTAGATGATTGAATGGTATCCTTGTTCATCAGCATCTTTCTGAATTGTCCCTTAATGTATAAAGGTGACTGATCCTTATAGAATGGACTAAAAGGATTTCCAGATTGCCCTGTGGGCAATATACTAATGCTGTTTTCCACATCTGAAAAGTCAATGACCCTACGGGTGGATGGCCCACTACTTACCTTGTAATAGCCTGTGCCATCATACACAAAAGCCAGATTGTTAATGACTTCCCTGGAGCCTACCACGGGGAATGGCCCTACATTGAAAAAGGACCGCAATGCCTTTACTTTCCCAATCGGATGCTCCATTTCAAGGGTATGTACCTTATCCCATGTCCAATCTTCCATATTGCCCCCAAAGTCATCGGTCAATGATTGCAAGGTTTCATTAAAGGATTGGGATACAATGTCCTGTTTGGTTTCGGTCTGTCCCTTGGTGGTTATATCATCGAACCATACTGAGGTTTCCTTATGGGCCATGGGGGCAATCAGTCGTTTCTGGAAGTGGGTGGCCAAAAACTGTTTGAAATACGCTTCCCCCAACTCATCGTGAAAGACATTATACAAGAAAAAATAGACCCATCGTGTATAGACAACGGCATCGACACTCTCTAGGGTATAATTGCCGTCCCAGGCATTCAAATGATCCAGGATCTCAATCTGTACACTATCCAATTCCTTAATGTCCAATGCTTTTGATAAATCCTTTACCACGAGTGGGTCCACCGCGGATGTAGCATCATTGATCATTTCACTTACAGCCTCCCTATCCCAATCATTTTTGGGTTCCAATAACTGTACAATACGTTTGGCCCTGTTCTCAGGAAGGTAGTACCCTGGGTACAACCCAATGGAAATGGAGTCCGGTTGGTTGTTGGCCGAATATACGTAGCCCGATGGAGGGTTGATTGCTTGGGGATTTTCATCAAAATCAAGATAGCGCAATGGGACTTTGTCCGTTTCAAGAATACGCTTCACATGGGTACTGTCAGGCATTTCGTAGAGCTTGGCAGTGGCCCACCAAGCTACCTTTCCCTTGGCCTCACCCTCCCTTATCTTGAGACCAGGCGCATGCCTGTCCGGTAGGGCCGCCCTAAATCCATCTATCTCGGTCGCGTGTGCCATACCGTAACGGGCGTTCATTCCCGTGTTTTCATATTGGGTGTCTATCCCAGACATGCTCATGGGCAGCTCACCTGTAATTTGGTC
>JBFOLQ010000514.1:0-2307 GCA_040830145.1 Flavobacteriaceae bacterium
ATAAAAAACGAATAGTATAACCATTTGGGCACCGCACCGCTCACCTCTTCACCGCCACCAAACCAATCTTGAAACAAAAAAATGGAAGCGTTTGCCAAAAGGATACCCGCCCCTACGAACAAGCTTTGCATCTGATAGCCCAAATTCAATTGCTTGTCGGGCAGTTTATCCCCCACAAAGGCACGATAGGGCTCCATCGCCATATTATTGCCGACATCCAAAATCCATAAGAGCCCGACGGCAAACCATAGGGCCGGACTTAAAGGAAAGGCAAATAAACATATACTTCCCAATAGGGCCCCAATCAAGAAAAAGGGTTTTCTTCTACCCCATTTCGGGGACCAAGTCTTGTCTGAGATAGCACCTATAATGGGCTGTACCACCAAGCCCGTAACCGGTCCTGCAATATTCAGAATTGGAAGCAATTCTTCCTTGGCGCCCAAAAAAAGAAAAATGGGATTGATAGCACTTTGCTGCAGTCCAAAGCTGTATTGAATGCCAAGAAATCCAACGTTCATATTGAATATTTGCCAAAAATTCAATGGTGGTTTCTTTATTTTCATAATGAACGATTTTATAGGAGTATCCTTAGTGTCTAGGCAATATAATCTTATTTAGGCCATCTTAAAAAAAAGGTTAATTTTTTGTGGAATTACAACGTTTTCGCTTTAAAACACACCAACTTTATTCGAGAAAAACCTTCTCTCCATTCCCACCCTGGCTCCCGGTTATCAAAAATGTACGGGTTGATAAATCTACTTGGAGTGAGATCCATTCCCCCTCTTTTTCCCATTTCATATGGAGGAGATGATCGGGGGTTTCCATCAATTTAAAATCCCCATTAAAAGCAACATGGGCATTCCTGATGGCCATTAGTTTTCGCAGCTTTTTTACCAGGGGCTTCTCCAAACTCCCCACGATCTCCGCCTTGGTATAATAGTGTCTATTGATATTACGGCCCACATTGGTACCCGTCAACAACTCCATATCATTGGTTCCAGCAAAAAGCCCTACATAGTACACTTGGGGAATTCCCGGCACAAAAAACTGTATGGCACGTGCCAAAAAATAATCCGTTTCTGATTGGCCCAAGGCGTCAAAATAGGTACAGTTTACTTGGTACAGGTCCACATTGGAGGCGGCCGTTCCCGTAGCCCTCATACTTTCCCCTTTACTGTTGTTATGTATTTTTTCCACGATGGCATCCAATACTCCGTCATCTATAAGGCCATCCTCCCCATTTTCACTCGCCACATCCACGATGCCAATCCCATCATGGGTATCCAATACCGTAATACAATTACGTGGACTTATGGCAAGCCAATTCTTAAGGTTGGTGGTGTCGGAGTTAAACAAAGTGTCGAGTACCAGGACCGGCAGGGCAAAATCATATACATAATCAACCCTTTTGGCAATCTGTATTTGGGTCCTATAGTAGGAATGTATCTCTACCAATACCTCAATGTCCCTTTCTTTGGCTTTCTGTGTAAGTTGCTCAATAAAAGCGAAGGTATCCTCGGTCATAAAACAGGTGGTCCCCGCCTTTTTGAGGGCATACCCAGCGGCATCCAACCGAATCATCCCCACCCCGGCCTGTTGGAACCGATCCAAGATTTGAACCAAATACTCCGAGCCTTTCTTGGAAAGTACATCAATATCAATCTGACCACTGGTAAAAGTGGTCCACATAAGACGATCACCACCATCCCCAAATTTCATTTTGGTAAACGGAAACCCAGGTCGAGGCCGATAAATTTTCAACAGTTGTTCCTCCGTGGCCCCATTGGGGAAAACCTTGTCAAATGTCAAGAACAGTCCCGCGAAATCCGATCGGTCCCCCTTTTGCAAAAAATCCTGGAATTCCGCTGATTGGGCAGACATATGGTTTACCACCAAATCAGACATAATTTCCATCGTATTTCCCAATTGCTCCAAATCGTCCCAAGTGCCCAACCGGGGATCAATGGTTTTATGGTCTATGGGGTCAAAGCCAGCATCCTCGCCATCAATGGGATAGTAAAAAGGCAATAAATGAACCCCGCCAAACATTCCCTCCAATTCATTGTTAAGAAGGCTCTTAAACTCCGTAAGGTTCTTGCAACCTATACGGTCCACATAGGTAATAAGCTGTACCTGATTCTTCACAGACGTAACTTTTGCCGAAGACAATAATAGCAATCTTTTAAGAAGATTTTTAAGGGGAGTCCATCAAAAAAACGACTATAACGTTATAGGTGGAATTTATTTTTTAAATACGGCATCATTTTGAACTCGTCTTGAGTTTTAAGGTTCAAGCGAAAATAATGG
>JBFOLQ010000515.1:0-3021 GCA_040830145.1 Flavobacteriaceae bacterium
ACCAATGTGGTCATTCAACTCAGTGATGAACTGGAGAACCCTACCATAGGTTTTGATATTGAGTTTCCAGGGACCAACTCCATTGTAAAATCGGAATTGGAATACCGCCTACAAGATCCCACCATTGAGGAAAAGAATGCCATTTTCCTGCTGGCACAGGGAACGTTTGTCAATGCGCAAACAGGGATTAGCTCACAGGCCATAACAGGTGAGATATTGCAGACGGCCGTAGGGGGGCTCAATCAAATGTTGGGAGGGGATAATGATAAGTTCAACTTGGGACTTAACTATGAAAAGGCTGCCTATGACCCAGATAATGTTCTGGAGACAGACGATCGGATAGGTGTTACGCTTTCCACCAAAATCAATGATCGACTGTTGTTCAACGGAAAGGTGGGCGTTCCCGTAGGGGGAAATGAATCCTATGTGGCAGGTGATTTTGAACTACAATGGTTACTGAACGAGGAAGGCTCCTTAAGCGCCAAATTCTTCAATAGGGAGAGCGAGATACAGGAACTGTCCACGGATAGGCAGGGATATACCCAGGGAATGGGAATTTCCTATGAGGTTGATTTCAATAGTTTTGGTGAATTGTTCCGTAGACTATTGACCTCAAGATCAAAACAGGCCGAACCACCAGTGGTTAAAAGGGAGGTTTCCCAGCCAGATGGACAGTCAGGGGACCCCAGGTCCATTTCCTTTACCCATAAGGACAGCTTGATCCAATTTCAACCCAAGGAGAAAAAATAGTTTTCCAGGATCGGTTTCCGAATCATATGTATTTGTTGTTTACAGGGGACATGATGCGGTTATGACATGTCAATACGCTCCCTCTCTTTGTAATGAATGTTATTTTTTCGTTACCTGAATTAAAAATTTAATAACGAAAACGATGTATAATTCAGATTTGTCCATTTCTTGATTTCAAGCCTTATAAATATGGGATAAGTTTGCTACTTTCGTTGGCTTAAGTTGATTTATGGACTCCCCAATAAAGAAGATAGGTGTGTTCACCTCAGGAGGTGATTCGCCCGGTATGAATGCGGCCATACGGTCCGTAGTACGGTCATGTGCATATTTTAAGGTGGACTGTGTGGGTATAATGAGGGGGTATCAGGGAATGATCGAAGGTGATTTTAGACCCATGGATGCCCGGAGTGTAAATAATATCATCAACAAGGGTGGTACCATATTGAAATCGGCCCGTTGTGAGGAATTCAGAACCACGGAAGGGAGAAAAAAGGCATACGACCAACTGAAGGCTGCGGGCATTGATGCCTTTGTGGTCATTGGGGGCGATGGTAGTTTTACGGGCGCCATGATATTCAACCAAGAATTTGGGTTTCCCGTGATAGGTATTCCGGGGACCATTGACAACGATATTTTTGGTACGGCCTTTACCTTGGGTTATGATACGGCCTTGAACACGGTAGTGGAGGTAATTGATAAGATTCGTGATACGGCCAGTTCCCACAATCGTCTCTTTTTTGTGGAGGTCATGGGCCGGGATGTGGGGCACATAGCCCTGAATGCCGGTGTAGGTGCTGGGGCCGAGGAGATATTGATACCTGAGGAAAACCTGGGATTGGACCGCTTATTGGAATCTCTCAAAAGGAGCAAAAAATCTGGCAAATCATCCAGTATCGTTATCGTGGCCGAGGGGGACAAGACAGGCAAGAACGTCTTTGAGCTCAAGGAGTATGTAGAAGAGAACCTTCCCATTTACGATGTACGGGTGTCCGTATTGGGTCATTTGCAACGGGGAGGGTCCCCTTCCTGTTATGATCGGGTATTGGCCAGTAGAATGGGGGTACGGGCCGTTGAGTCCTTATTAAGGGGTAAGACCAATTTTATGGTGGGAGTACAGGACAATCAAATGGTACTGACCCCAATTGATTTGGCCGTTAAGGGAAAAACAAGCATTGATGCAGAACTGATACGGGTATCAGATATCATGACAACATAGATTAAATAAATTTAAAAAGTATAAAATGTCAAACTTGAAAATAGGAATCAACGGATTTGGAAGAATAGGAAGATTGGTCTTTCGTTCAACGGTAAAGCGTGATAACGTGGACGTGGTGGCCATCAATGATCTATTGGATGTGGAACATCTGGCCTATCTACTTGAATATGATTCGGTACATGGTAAGTTTGATGGTACCGTGGCTGTGGAGAATGGTAATTTGGTAGTAAATGGTAAGACCATTAGGATTACTGCGGAACGCGATCCCCAGAACTTGAAATGGGATGAGGTTGGTGCCGATATCGTAGCGGAGTGCACAGGAATCTTTAAGGATTTGGACACAGCCCAAAAACATATAGATGGTGGGGCGAAGAAAGTCGTCATTTCGGCTCCGTCGGGGGATGCTCCCATGTTTGTGATGGGGGTGAACCATGACGAGGTAAAGGCTTCTGACACCATTGTGTCCAATGCATCCTGTACCACCAACTGCTTGGCCCCATTGGCCAAGGTGTTGGATGATAATTTTGGCATAGAGGAAGGGCTCATGACCACGGTGCACGCCACAACGGCCACCCAACTTACCGTTGATGGTCCATCCAGAAAGGACTATCGTGGGGGACGTAGTGCCATGCTGAACATCATTCCAGCCTCCACCGGTGCGGCCAAGGCCGTTACCAAAGTGATTCCCTCCCTCAAAGGAAAATTGACAGGGATGGCCTTTAGGGTGCCCACCGCTGATGTGTCCGTGGTGGATTTGACAGTGAAACTCAAGAAAGATACCTCTTATGAAGAAATAAAGAAGGTGTTCAAAGCAGCATCTGAGGGACCGCTTAAGGGAATTTTGGGCTATACAGAGGAACCAGTGGTATCACAAGATTTTGTGGGGGATGCCCGTACTAGTATTTTTGATGCCGGGGCCGGAATGGAACTCAACCCAAGGTTCTTTAAATTGGTATCCTGGTATGATAATGAGGCCGGATACTCCAATAAATTGGTAGACCTGGCTGAGTACATTCATGGACTTTAGACACGGGATGACGGTTTTCCAATTTTAG
>JBFOLQ010000516.1:0-2144 GCA_040830145.1 Flavobacteriaceae bacterium
ATATCGAAAAAAAGGCTTGGGAAGACCCACCAAGAAAGACAGAAGGGATATGGAGGATTACCTAGATTCCGATTAATTTCCCCAATGGTATTTCCATACAGTTTTCACATCCCGTCTTTGGTCACCCTCCCCCAGGTTCAAAACAGGGCTTTGGGTCGAACCCTTACCTATTGACAAGTAAAAAAAACAGACCGCAGTATATTTTAAATCACTTAAAATCCAAACAGATACATGAATGATGCCATTGGATAAGGAGTTTTGGGAAAAAAGGTACCACGAGGGCACTACCCAATGGGACATAGGCCATGTCAGCACCCCCCTCAAGGAGTACATTGACCAGCTAAAGGACATGAAAATGCGTATACTGGTACCCGGTGCGGGAAATGGGTATGAAGCCCTGTATTTACATGAACAGGGATTCGATAACGTTTGGGTTGTGGACATTGCATCCATTCCCTTGCAACACTTACAAAAAAAAGGGTTCCCGGAAGAGCGATTGATTGAAGGGGATTTCTTTGAGCTTACCACAGATCAATATGACCTCATCCTAGAGCAGACCTTCTTCTGTGCCCTGCCCCCTCAATGGAGGACGGCATATGTTAAAAAAATGCACAACCTCCTAAAGCCCGGGGGAAAGCTGGCTGGACTGTTATTTGATTTTCCCCTGACCGATGACGGTCCGCCCTACGGTGGTGACAGGCAAGAGTACTTGGAGCGCTTCTCTAAAAAATTCACGGTACGGAAATTGGAAAGGGCCTACAATTCCATCAGACCACGCCAAGGGACGGAACTCTTTTTTATCTTTGAAAAGCATTGAGACATACCTATGGACAAAATTCTTTCACATCAGCAGATTCGGCACAAAATAAGACGCATAGCTTATCAGATATATGAAAGCAATGTAAATGAAAAGGAAATCATTGTAGCGGGAATTGACGGTGGGGGACTTCACTTCGCCAAAAAGATACAGAAGGTGCTCAAGGAAATCACTCAAGTTGATGTAAGGCTTTGCACAGTGTATATGGACAAAAAAAATCCTGTTAAAAGTGGTGTCACCACCTCTTTGGAGGAAAAAGAGTACCAAAACAAATCAGTGGTCTTGGTGGATGATGTATTGAACTCAGGCACTACCTTGATCTATGGGGTACATCATTTTTTAAAGGTGCCCTTAAAACGTTTGAAAACAGCCGTATTGGTGAACAGAAACCATAAAAAATATCCGGTAAAGGCTGATTTTAAGGGTATTTCGTTGTCCACCTCCTTGCAAGAACACGTGCATGTAAGGTTTCAATCCAATAACGATGGAGTGTTTTTAGACTAAGAGCTTGGCCAGCTCTTGCACGAGTGCCATTTTATCTAACCCTTGGCCATCCACAATATGATGGGCTTGTTCGTAATAAGCCCTCCGTTCAAAAAGGTGCTTGGCGATAAACTCTTGTAAGCTGGCAGCCTCCAAATCCTTTATCAACGGGCGTTGTTCCCTCTCCATGGAAAGACGTGATGCCAATTCCACTATAGGGTACTTTAGATAAAATACATTTGGGCTCGCCTCTAAGATGGTTTGCAGATTGGTCCCATAACAGGGAGTGCCCCCACCCACTGCCAAAACCAGCGCCTCTTCCTGATCCAATACCCCGACTAAATGTTCCGATTCCCTTTTTCTAAAATAAATCTCCCCCTTTTGGTCAAAAATATCAGGGATGGGCAATCCTTCCTGCTCTGAAATATAGGCATCCAAATCAAAAAAGCGAAGGCCCATTTCGTTCGCCAACAGTTTCCCGATGGTAGACTTTCCCGATCCCATATACCCCATCAAAATTATTTTCATCCCATATAATTTTTGTAAAAATGCGGCAATTCGGTCTCATTTCAAAAAATCTCTCCCCAGGGACTTGTTAAATGCGTAAATGATCTTATATTTGCACCCGCCTTTGCTACCCTACGGACAGCTTTGGCAAGTAGGCCCGCTTCCGGTGACAAAAATGGTGGGCAATGACAAATAGACTTGGTAGCTCAGTTGGTAGAGCATCTCCCTTTTAAGGAGAGGGTCCTGGGTTCGAGCCCCAGCCAAGTCACCACTTCCAAGACCCCGTGTACACGGGGTTTTTTGTTTTCCCCCGCCTTTGTATCCCATCACATTACGG
>JBFOLQ010000517.1:0-10653 GCA_040830145.1 Flavobacteriaceae bacterium
ATGTTATTTGGACTTACGAGGTATCAAAAAGAGACAAAATATTAAAATATAGGTCTTATGAAAGATACAAATCCAGTTTTGACATAGGCAAATATATTTGGTATTAACGTCTTATTCACAACACATTATCGTCCCCTTCCACCTTCAGGAAGCATAATAAGTGTTCACCATTTTTTGAGTCGACATGAATCATCATTTGACTTAACCAAGTCTACCAGTTCCACAGCAATTTTGTCCCTTACATACATCCCATATTTAGGATAATGTACCAAGAAAATCAGAAGTGATTCTTAAAAGTTCTAGAAAGTGGAATGAATTGATTGTTATCCAGCAGTATTCTATTATGAGTGGTATTCCTAATCATATTATAATTAACAATATATGAACGATGGCATTGTTTGAAATTAGGCGGTAGTTGATCTATTATCTCTTTTATTTTACCTCGTACATATTCTTTTTTTCCGTTAGAAGTATACAGTTGCAGGTAATGATCATCCGCTCTTATATATACCAATTCATCCAATCGGATTTTTGTTTTATTTTTTAAAGTGATGCTATCTTTAATTACCAATTGCTTGACCTTTGCCAATTCTTCATGAGTTTGTTTTTTCTCAATCCTCAATATTTTATTGACTTTATCGACTTTGAGCCATCTGACAATGGAATATATGGTTAGTAAAAGGGTTATTAATATGACTGTTCCATATATTAATTTGTGCCTATTAAATTCATCTAATAGTTTTTGAAGTCCTGAAACCTTGAGCCGAGTGTCAATTTCATGAATACCCAAAACCAGCAATTCACTTTTGATTGAGTCTTGATATTTAGTGGCTATGTCTTTGTAGTATGTAGCACTATCTATTTCATTGGCCTTACTATAAATGTCGGCTAAATGCTCATAAGTGAATTGCCGCTCGAAATGATACGATTTTTCACTGGGAATAATTCTAAGGTTCTCCTTAAACTTACTGATTGCTGATACATAATCCTGTTTTTTGGCATCTGCAATTGCATCATTTACCCGTAATCCAAATAATGCACGCTTGGCTGGGAAAACATTTGACTCTGAATAGTATTTTTCAGCAATATGATAAGATTGTGTTCCATTAATCGGATCATTCAACAACAAAGTATAATAAATTCCCTCTAGTTGATGGACAATCCCCTTAAAATAGGGCTCTCTGGGGCTTAAACTTAGTGCGGTTTGAAAATCTTCAGTTGTTAATGTACTAGTAGATGATTCTTCATTGAATATTTGAAGCATTCTTAGGTGAATATCATAATAATGGGCCCAAAATACGTCGCTTGAATCTTTCGTAAGCCCTTTTAGTTCATTTTGATATTCTTGATATTTTCGGATACTTTTATTACGTTGATTAAGGTCAAGATTGTACTTCTTGAAATAATTGTTTATTCGTTTGAGAGTTTCTATAATTAACTTATCTTGATTCTCTTCTTTCGCAATGGAATATGCTTTGAGATAGTATTTAAAACTCAATGTATCAATCGGTTGTGATTTTCTAAATAAATAATCTCCATAACTATAATTAAAATAAACTTCCTCTTCTTTATTTGCATATTCACTCGGTAAGGTACTGAATAGCCAGTCCGAAACTTCACCCCTGTGCAGGTAATCGTATTCAGCCCTGATCAATTGTTTGGTCAATGACCGAGGAATGGAATCTAAGATTGATAAAGCCTTATTAGTATTATAATCCTCTAAATGACGAATAATATCTTGTGTAGAAGCTTTTCCCGAATCAGTTCCATTACTAAGTTGGCATCCATTGAAAACTAACAGAACCACACAATAAAACCAAGATTTCATTGGTCGGGAAACAATCTAATGTTACATATGTGACTATTAATATTTTCCTTGGAATCTCTGACAACTTCATAATCTTTATAGGCCGGAAAACCCTTTGGAGTTATGTGAAAATCTAGTTTCTCACCTTTAATCAATCTAATGGGCAAGTAGCTTCTATCAAAATACCCATGCTGGGGGTTTTCCTTTGGATTATTTTTGAAGTCAAAACTAATACGTTTCATTAATACCCCTTTCTCATCTCTATAATTACCTTCATAATTATAAGTAGTAGCATCAATCTCATGAAATTTTCTTTTCCTTGATGGGCTTTCTTCTTCATCTTTGCAATGGTCTGCTGTATCTGTTTCTTTTTCGTCTTTGGGGCGGTCTGTTATATCCGTTTCCTCTACATAGAATTCAATATTTCTGATTTCCAGTTCCATTTCATTTATATTATCTCCTGAAATTAAGGCGAAAACCATAAACCCTTGCTCAGGTTTGTATAGATCTAAATTAATTAATTGATTGGGTTCGTTTAGAACAGCATTAAATGTTTATTCTTTCATGTTAAATTAGTTTAAGTCTATTTGACAATTTATTATTATGGTTAATCATGCTATCTAGAAATTGCTGTTGGCCTCAAAATAAGCTCTCTTTTTGGGTCATTTGATGATATTGAAAATAAGCTGTGGTTCCTTTTTGCAGGATTAAGTATAATTTCTGAGCCATCGAATAATTTCATCTCTATTCTTTTAAATGTGGCACTTTTTTCATTTGTGAAATCATAGGCTAGGTCTTGTCCAATTTTTAGAGCTTTGAATTCTGTAGCCTTATCCTTTTTAACTTTGCATGGATAAACAACATCATATTCCGCGTGCGCGGCATAAAGCCCACCACCGCCGCCTGGTTTTCCTTGACTTTTAGCAGTAACATTTAATACAAATCCCAAATCCGTAACCGAATTGACACTGTGGCCTCCTCCATATCTTTTCGCTGTTACCACAGTTTTAATACTCCCAGGAATTATTTTCCCTTGTACCTCCATATTACAATTCTCAATTATTCTTTTTGGAGCTGATATTGCACAAGAATTAGATCTGGTTTTCCTTCTTCCACTCATACCCGGTCCTGGAGTGCCAACAGCACAACTATTGGTTACAATGTGTTCTATGTTATCATCATATTCTTCAACTTGATATGTAACAGAAACTCTTCCTATTATTCTCGGTAAAATCTTTAAATTAAGTGGAAAATGTTTTTCCTTCGTTGTACTAAAGAATCCTTTCTTATAAAACAGGTATAAGTTGCTAGGTACGTTCACAATATCCCTTAGTTCATCTTTAGAATAATCTTTAAGATATTGATTAAAATGTTTTTTATCAATAAGAAACGAAATTGAGGTAGAGGTTTTTGTTGAGGGGGTCAATATCGTATCGGCAAAGCTCAAATAGTTTTTTTTATGGTCAAGGTTATAACCTTTAAGAACTATTTCAACTCTATTTGACCAATCCAAAACATAAAACGGAAGGTCAAATTGATTAATACGAGGTTCATTTTTAACAAAAGGGAGTTCACTAAAAATTTGACCAATAGTATTGGTTAACCCTTCGGTAGATGAGATATTATTAGCAAGTGTATTGTTGAATTCATCGTTAAGAACAATAAGATTTTCCAATAATTGAAATTGTTGTTTTGTTATTTTTTGATCAGCATGATCTATTGAACTCTCAATATTATATTTCAAATCAGAATTCAGTGATTTAATCTGAATTGCTGTATTATTTAGTGATTTATTGTAAGCAAACTCAGCTTTGGAAATGGCATCATCAATTACTGAATTTAATTCATCTAATATTAAAGTTGCACCACCCGAAGTCAATGCTGATGTTGCTGGGTCACCGGAACAACCAAATAGGAACATAAAGCATGAAAACCAGAAAATTCGTTTCATTGTTTGTATCATTTTTTTAGAGTTTTTAAGATTAACAAATGGTTTGATAAGCTAAATAAATACGAATAGAATAGCTATCAACTTATGTCCGAAAGTAATTGACAGTCAACACCTAACACAAATAAATGTCGTGAATAAAAACAAAAGTGACGTGAACCGCACCACTTTTTGACTTTACAATTTAAAATGCCATTACGCACACATTCTCCTATCCCCTACAGTTGGGTAGTTAATAAGTGTTCCATTGTTTTTTTAAAGAAGATTTTTAGAAGAAGTTTTTCAGGAAAGTACGGTACAAACCTTAATGCATACCAAAGCGAAGTATCTTATTCAAGCACTATGGCCCCAACACCTCTGCTATCCCCTGTAGATAGGCCGTATGGGTCACCAAATCGTTATGTCGGCCGCCTGGGATGGTCACCAAGCGTTTGTGGGAGTGGGCAATGGCCTGGTACAATTTTTCCCCTGAGGTGTAGGGTACTACCCTATCCTCTGTACCGTGAAACACGGTGATGGGCGAGGCCACTTTTTTAATGTATTGAAAAGAGGGAAGTCGGTACCGCAACAACCAACGTACCGGTAAAAAGGGAAAGCGGTGTTGGGCCACATCAGTCAGGCTATAATAGGGGGTCTCCAAAATCAATTGGGCCGGTTGGTGCTGGGCGGCCACCCAGGTGGCCAGGCCGGTGCCCAAGGAACGTCCGTAGAGGGTAATCCGGTCTTCGGGATAGCGGTCCAAGGCGTATTGGTAAAAGAGATTGGCATCGGCATACAGGGCCTCCTCACTCAAACGGCCCGTGCTCTTGCCATAGGTACGGTAGTCCATCACCAAGACATCGTATCCCATGTCCACAAAAAAAAGTACGATCTGTCCCCAGCGCTCCAGATTGCCGGCATTGCCATGGTAGTATACAATGACTCCCTTAGGGGCTTCGGAAGTAAAGTGCAGCGCATTGAGCACGGCGCCATCTGCCGTCTTTAGATTGATTTCCTCAAAAGGGTGGGGAAAGTCATAGACATGGTCCTGGGCCAAGGACTTGGGTAAAAAAATAAGACGTTCTTGAAATACGGTCAACATAAGTACTAAGGCCCCATATACCAACAGCCCCCAACCTACCCCCCTAGCCAGCTTACGCATGGGCCTTTTTTGGGGCATCGTGGGCCACATGGATGCTACTGCCCTCCAGGTTTACCTTTTTGGGCCGGCTGTTGATGATCTCGCTCAACATACGGTGGTAGGACTCAAAGGTATTTAAATTTTTATGGCCGCCCCCAATTACCGTGTACAGCCGGGTAATCCCCGGACGTATCTTGGACAGCCTTACACTGGTTTTATAGGGAATCAGTCGGTCATCCGTGCCATGGATGATATGAATGGGGCATTGTACGTATTTGAGCCATTTATAGGTGGGCATGGGAAACTTGATAAGTAGGGACAGGGGCATAAAGGGGATATACTTTTTGGCCACCTTGCTGAGGCTGTAATAGGGGGCATCCAGAATAAGCATGCGGGGGTGGTTCATGGAGGCCAGTTTGGCGGCAAAGCCCGATCCCAAGGAACGGCCATAGAGAATGATATACTTTTCGGCCACGTTCTCCCGAATCTTATCGTAGATGACCTGCAGGTCCCGCTTTACCGCTTTTTGGGTGCGCTTGCCCGTGCTCTTGCCAAACCCTCTATAGTCCACCATGATCACATCGTACCCATGGCGTGTAAAGTCAACGGCAAACTTGCCCCAGCCCTTGATGCTCTTGGAGTTTCCCTTGAGGTAAAAGACCACGCCCTTGGGGTCCCGGGCCTTAAACCGCAGGCCATTGATATTGGCCCCGTCCCGGGTGGTAACATTGTATTCCTCTATCTCCTGGTTTTCGTAATGGAATTGAAAGTCCGCCGGTAATTTCTCCGGTTTGAACATGATGCGGTCCTGCAATACATACAACAGGATGCTGATGCCCAAATAGACAACGACCACCAGAAGAAGTATGTGTAACCAGAGCGGCATAGTATCGGTTCCGTGTCCCCAATGTACGGAAAAATGGGCAGAATCCGCTATCTGCCACCCGCGCCATTTAGGACATCATGCCCCGCTTTTGAAGATCCGCCGTTATTTTCCCCATGACAAATCGGGTGGCCCGCTTGGCCAAGAGGCCCCTAAAGAGCGTTGCCAGGGTCCGCAGCCACCATTTTCCCTGCAACTGTTCCTGTATGCTTTGCCGTAGCAGGACTTTTATCCGCTTTTTGACCAAGGGCTCCACCTTTTGTAGGTACCCTTTTTTTATTTTGGGGAAGTGGGACAGGGTATACGCAAAGGGATTGGTCTCCCCTCTTTCCTTATCCCCCGGAAAGGCGACATCGGGGATGAGGGGCAGATAGCGCTTCCGCTCCGGATTGTTCTCACGGGGCGTACGGGCGTAGGCTTCAATGGCCTCTGGGGCCACTCCCTTAAAAAGGGGATGGGGGTCCGCTGCATCGTATTCCAGCATAAAGAGGCCCCGTAAAAAATTCCGGGCATTGTCCCGCCCCAAAAAGAAATCGTGCGTTCGGAACTCTCGGTCCAAAAAGCCCCCAAAGCCTCCCAATAGACTGGATGCCAAGGGTGGGTGGTCTTCCAAATCCCCGTTGGGCTTGCGCTTGAGGGGAAAGACCAACATCCTAAAATAGTCCTTGTACAAGACCCCTTCCCGCTTTACCCGTACCTGTTGTTGAAACATGGGATAGGCCCGCCCCAATACCTGCCAAATGGTACGTTGGAACATGGAATCGGTATCTTCCTCCAAAGGCTTGGCCTCATCCTGGTTGTAAAAGTTGGGAAAGGGATCGATCATCAGGGTGCCAAACAAAGGATGTTTGGGGTCATAGGGGGCATGCCGCCCCTCTAAAATACGTACCACCTGGGAATAGGGCTCATTGTTGATGGTACCCCCATCCACATCGGTAAAATCAAAAAAATCGTCCCCAATATAGATTTACACCGCATTGGGGTCTTGGATGTCCAAATTCCGAAGGATGCTGTTTTTCACATATTCCTTGCTGAGCTTTCCCTGGAACTGCCGCATCTCCAGCCCAATGGGAAAGGCGCCCGTAGCCTTGGTGCACAGTTTCATGAGTCCGGCCGCTTCCGGATCATAGGGGTCAAACTTTAAGTACAGGTCTTGGTCCCGAGCAGTTTTATACCGCCATTTAAAATGGGCCACGATCATATGCTCATGCATACGGTGTCCCGGGCTATAGGGAAACTTGGCCGAGGAAAAGGTATTGAACTTCACCTCAAAGGGCACCCCGCGAATGCTACAAAGGGTCATCAAGACATGAAGGTCTTCCGAGATATAGGGCGGTCGTGGGCGTTGTTTTTCCTGGGGCACCAATTGCTCAAACACCCTATCAGCAATGGCGTCAATGGGTCGGGAGTTCAATAGGGACTTCACCCCTCCCCCATCCGCGCCCAAATCCTGGGTATGCAACATCTTTTCAAAGGTCATCTCCGGATTCGGCAGGGTACTGTCGACGTCATCGTCCAACAATACCCAGCTATCGTACAGGATATTGCCCGTAGGGGTATCCGATGGACTATGCACCGGGGGCATCTTGGCATAGGTGGAAAGGGCTGTGATCATACCCACCATGCCCCCCGCGGAAGCACCGCCCAAGACATCAATGACCACATCGTGCATGGGAACAGTGGGGTCATACCCCTGTCCCCCTTTGCCCACTTCACGGTTGTGGGCCTTTTTTTCCTCCCAGCGTTCCAAGGCCTCCAATAGGTAGTCCATGAATCCGGCTGTATAGGCTCCAGCGGAGACGGCCCCCGCCATGGTAATTCCCAAATGAAAGGTAGGTGTATCTGTGTCGGCCATTTTCAAAGCATATTCACGTTACCCCAATACTACCATTTTTCAGAATCCCGCACATCCCCATTTCTAAGGATTTTACACGGGCGTCCCCGTCTTGGGTCAAAAAAGAATAAGGAGATATCCCTTGATGAAATGTCATTGCGTTATAAACCCCAACGCCGGGGGAGCATCGGGGCTTTCTTCTCGATCAAGAACCGGGGGAGGTATTCTACAATGACTAAAAATAGCCATTACCCGTCAAATGCCATTATAGAAAAACCTTAGTTTTTCTAAGGTTTTCGTGTATCGCATGAAATTTAGGGGGACAACACGTCCAAAAAATCCCTTCTTTATCAGGATTTTAGGGTAACCCGTACCGCATTCATTCCTTTCATGCCCTTTTCCAGTTCAAAGGACACTTTGTCATTTTCGTTGATTTCATCGATAAGGCCGCTGACATGGCAAAAGTGTTTTTCCTGGGTCTCGCTGTCTACGATAAAGCCAAACCCCTTGGAGTGGTCAAAGAACGCCACTTTGCCAGTTCTAATAGGGTCAAATTCCTCTTCAACGTCTTCTTTTTTGGGAATGCCCAAGACGATGCTCTCGGCGTCCACCTCAGTTTTGATGGTGGGATCTTGGGGTGTATCGGTCAGATTGCCATTGGCATCCACATAGGCAAAGGGGATGCCTCCGCCCTTTTCCTTCGCTTCGGCCTTTCGCGCCTCTTTTTTCTTCTGCTTCTCCTCCCGCTTCTTTAAACGTTTCTTTTCTTTTTCTCTTTTACTGAATGTTTGTTGTGATTTTGCCATGAAATTTGTTAGTGGGCGATAAGTTAAGGTTTTTTGTTGGGCTGACCATAAAAAGACCGTTTCCTTTATGGGAATCGCCGTTTAAGACCTAATTTCTGTCTATTCGGAAGGTAATCTGTCTATTGGTGATGATGGTCGGGACCACCACCGACAACACCGCTGTATTGGAGATCCGTTGCACACATACATTGGCCGTACTGGACACCAACACCCGAAACTGGCTGCCGTGGTCCACCAATTGCGGTCTGGTAAGCGTAAGGGTATTGGTACCCGTACCACTATATATCCCGGAATCGGTAAGGTTGGTCCAACCCGAACCGTTAAAAACCTGCCATTGGTAGGTATCCGCAGTCGTGGCCGTCACCGAAAAGGTGCCACTACAGGTGGTACAGATGGTCGTATTGGCGGGCTGCCCCATAATACTGGGCACTATGGCCTCCTGAAAATCATAAGTGGTATTGGAATTTACGTCTGCCGGGGTCGTATACCCATTGGTTCCCCCGGAAACGGTGCCGTTGGTACTGTTGTACCCCGTTCCCTGCAGTTCCCCCGGTCTGGTGGCACTTTGGGTAAAGCCCGCTTCCAACACATCTGGACAACCATCCCCATCACTATCAAAGTCCTCCGAATCGGGGTCCCCGTCCCCATCGGTATCGGGAACGGCATATTGGGCGTCGATCACCCCACTATCGGGAGCGGTCTCCACCAAATCAAAGATCCCATTGCTTCCCACGGACCCATTGCTGGCGTCAATGACCCCATCATTATCCGCATCCAAATTTCCATTGCCGGCCTCCACCAAATCGTAAATACCATCATTATCGGCATCCACATCCAAATCGTTGGGCACCCCATCATTGTCAGAGTCCGCACAAGGGGGTGTGGATACCACACTGATCTCAATATCATCAATCAGGTTGCCCACGGAGATGTTCCCCCCTGCCGAGGAAACCGCTTCAAAAATAAAGACGGTATTCGTCTGTCCTGTGGGAACGGTATAGAGCCCTGAATAAAATCCCCATGCCGACGTACCGTCAGACATGGTTCCCTGTACCGGAGCGGTGGCCAAGTCGGCCCCTATCCGCACCTGCATAACATCAGTGCCCGCCCTACCCCTATGGCGCAACGACCATTGCATGACCGAACCTGGGGTCAAGCACAAATTCTGGTATAGGGCAGAGTTTTGGGTCGCGTTGAGCTCCGCAAACTGATTGCCATCAAAGGAAGGAACCCCCAAAAAACCATTGGACCATAATTCAATGCGATTATCAGTGGCGGTGGTCAACCAGCCCGGAACCGCATTTTCATTAAAGAGACTGAATGAGCCCGAAGGAAGTGTGGGGCTCTCAAAACTTTCGTTGACAATGGGCTGCAGACAGACCACTCCTGAGCATTCCTCCTCATCCAGCATCCCATCGTTGTCATCATCCCTGTCACAGGCATTGCCCACCCCATCGCCATCGGTATCTACCTGGCTGGCATTGGGAAAAAGCGGACAATTGTCCACACTATCATTTATACCATCCCCATCCGTATCCTGGGCCAAGGTATAATTTGCGAACAATAAACCAATTACTACAATTAGTACGCGTGACATGGGTCGTTCTATCTGAAAACTAGAACAATACTACCATGGAATGAAAGTAGTACAAAAGACTTGTTGTGTAATGGACATATTTGTAGATGAACATGGGCCTGGTCGAGGTCATACTTCCCCATTCTTACATCTTCCTACACAATAAAAACGTTTCAAATCCGCCCCAAAATGGCCTTTCTATACGATTTTCCCACGGGTAATTTGGTGCCGTTCCCCAGTAACACCTGATTGCCATCTATCAGCTTCAGATGATTGAAATTGATGATATAGGATTTATGGATCCTTAGAAAATCATCCGGCAATTGGGTCAAAAAATCGGAAAGCGTCTGGGCCGTCAAAATCATGGTATCGGTATAGACCTTGACATAATTTCCATAGGCTTCGGCATACACCAAATCTTTGAGTTCTATCTTGATGATCTTCTTATCACTCTTCACAAATAGGGATGTCATCCGGGATTCCACCGTTCCACTGGCCTCCTCCCTTCTGGCTTCCTTCGGGTGTTGTACCTTCCCCACGGCCTGGAGAACGCGCTCCAGGGAGAATGGTTTGAGCAAATAATCGGTGACGGACAGCTCAAAACCCTCAACGGCATATTCAGGATAGGCCGTAGTGATAATGACATGGGGCCTACGGGATAGCGTCTTCAATAGGCCCA
>JBFOLQ010000518.1:0-2843 GCA_040830145.1 Flavobacteriaceae bacterium
TCTTCCCATGTTCCTTAAGAACTTTATCAACAAATACCCCAAGGTCAACCTCATCATCAAGGAACAGAATACCGAACAATTGATTAAAAATATATTGGACGGCCACTTGGATGCGGGTATAGCCGCCACTCCCCTTGAAATCGAGTTCATTAAGGAACGTCCCCTTTACTATGAGCCCTTTGTGGGGTATGTTCCCTTAAGCCATCGCCTTTCCAACTCGGAAAAGTTGCAACCCAGCGACCTAGGCCTCCATGATGTACTGTTATTACAGGATGGGCATTGCTTTCGGGATGGGGTCATCAACCTTTGCAAGGCCACCAAAGATTATGGGGCAGAGCATTTTCAACTTCAAAGTGGAAGCTTTGAGACATTGGTAAACCTGGCCGATGAGGGATTGGGAATGACCTTGCTCCCCTATTTAAACACGTTGGAATTGGATACGGACAAAAAAAGGAACCTCCGTTACTTTCATAAGCCTTCCCCAGCCAGGGAAGTGAGTTTGATCCACCATAAGAAAGAACTGAAAATACATATCACCAAAGCACTGCATGAGGTTATCTTGGGGGTGGTAAGAGGGGCCATCACTTTTCAGGATGTACAGATCATTAGCCCGATAAGCAAAGGGCTTCAATAGAAAAAGGCCCCTTGCAGGGGCCTTTTTTATGATTTTAGATACATTAGACTTTGTTGCAACTCCGGCTTGTCCACCAAAAAATGTTGTAACCAGATTTTTAATTCCTCAATCTCATCGGGCAATAATCTCCGAAATGCCTTTTTCAATTCCGCCGCGAAGAGACGTCTGTCAAAACTAACTTTTTTTAGTACAGTTTTGGTGTACTCGAGCATGGGTCTTGCCATATTCAAAAATGT
Organism: Flavobacteriaceae bacterium; assembly: GCA_040830145.1. Taxonomy (GTDB): domain Bacteria; phylum Bacteroidota; class Bacteroidia; order Flavobacteriales; family Flavobacteriaceae; genus JBFOLQ01. The sequence continues at coordinate 871 of JBFOLQ010000518.1, forward strand.
TTTAGTTTAGTTGTTGCGGTACGTAAATTTAATCAAGAAAAAGTAAAATATATTGTTCCAAAAACGTTAAAAATTCGATAATTTGGTCGAAAATCAGTCAAACACACCCTGTAACATCTTCGCATTCAGTGTCTAATCATGTTCGACTTATAGTCTCTATTTTGCTATCCCTTCAATTTGCCAGTTGTGTGGGGACCAAGCATACCGTACAAAAAAGGATTGCGAAGCACCTTTCAGGTCCTTTTTATGGGAAACAGTTCACTGGATTACTGATCATAGATGCCCAAAACAAGGACACCCTATTCAAGCACAACGCCCAAAAATATTTTATCCCGGCCAGTAACACCAAGATTTTTACACTCTATACCGCCTTAAAGCTATTGCCCAAAAACCTCCCGATCATTCGATATATAGAAAAAAGGGACACCCTATATTTTGAGGGAATGGGAAATCCGGTAACACTGCACCCTCATTTTAGGGATAGTACGTTGGTACATTTTCTGAGGTCAAAAGAAAACGTGGCCTTTTATCCCCATAATTTTCACGATGTCCCCTTGGGCCCGGGTTGGGCCTGGGATGATTACCAATGGTATTATTCCACCGAGCGCTCTGGTCTCCCCCTTTATGGAAATGTATTGACCGTTTATGGTCCTAAGGGTACGGTACATCCTACCTATTTTACGGACAGTATCCAATGGAAGGAACATCCAGAATACAGGTTACAACAAAAGAATCGGTTCCATATCCCCCCAAAGGTCACGGACACTCTTGAAATTCCCTTTAAAACAGAAATCCCAACCACAAGGAACTTGTTTGAAGCGGCCTTACAAAAACCGGTTCCCATTGTAGATTACTTCCCTAGGGATGATGCTAAAATTCTGTATGGGACCGCAACAGATTCAGTCTTGGTACGGATGATGCTCCAAAGTGATAATTTCCTCTCGGAACAGTTGCTCATCATGGCCTCCGCGGTCCTGTCCGATAGTTTAAATACCCATAGGGCCATTGATTATATGTTAGAGGGGCCGTTGCAGACCCTACGCCAACCCCCAAGATGGGTTGATGGCAGTGGGCTTTCACGGTACAATCTCTTCAGTCCGGAATCCATGGTCCATGTGCTCTCTCAGCTATATGCCGAAATCCCCCGGGAAAGATTGTTCCCTTACTTTCCCATTGGGGGGAAATCAGGTACACTGGAAGATTGGTATGCGGGGAATCCCGAACCTTATGTGTACGCTAAAACGGGCAGCTTGGGCAACAACCACAACCTCAGTGGATATCTCTTGACCCAATCGGGCAAAACGCTCATATTTAGCTTCATGAACAATCATTTTAGATCAGACTCCAAGGAAGTGAAACGCAAGATGCAGCGTATCTTGGAATTTGTCAGGGATAGTTATTAGTTCAATTCCGTATTCCATTCCATGATTGTGATGTAAGGGTTTGCCCCCAAAACTTCATCGATTCAACTTGCGGTACCATTGCCCATGGTATTTTCATAAACGACTATCATTGGGGAATAAGCGGAGATTCTCTTCATTTTGGATGGGCACGCCACCCCATTCTGTTTTAGACTTCATCACTATTTCGGGCCAGTTCATCACAAACCTTTATTCCGGGTTTTTCACAAGTGAATCGTTTCATTGCTTTGCGTCCATAAACAATCAAATATTATATGATGGAAAAAAAGAAATTGACCCAGAGCGCAATGAACAAAATCTTTGGGGGAGCTAGAGTAACCGACCCAGATGAAGAGGAAGATTTTGAAAAAGATGAAAAAAGTTCCTTAGAAAATGCGAAAATTAGTGGAAAGGGCAATGTACCACTAATTTGTATTCCCAAGCTATCCGATAGCTAAAACATAGAACGGGCCCTAGGTTTAGCTTTGACCATTCAAAAGACCTATGAACCCAGAATTAAGGGACATTATTGAGTGCCTTGTTGGAAAGCTTTCCGGCAAGGCCTGGCCAAAA
>JBFOLQ010000519.1:0-8816 GCA_040830145.1 Flavobacteriaceae bacterium
CAGCCGGCATAGGTGATTCCGTAATAGTTGGTAGGGGAAATGACCCTATCTTTCATTCTATCGTCATCCACATTATAGCCTTCCATGATCATACCCACATTGGCGGTGGTTCCGTCGGGAAAGGTATAGGGCAGTCCCCCACCATTTCTCGCGGCCGCAGTTTCCGGTGCCAAACCACTTCCCATGGCGACAGCATGGTCGATTGAATAGATATCACCGCCAATCTTGAAGTCGACAAGCGCGGATAATTCGAAGTTTTTATATCTGAAGACATTACCGACCCCTCCCGTTAACTTGGGGGCCGCATTTCCAATTTTCTGTACATCAGAGGTTACTTTGTATTGAGTGCCAATCACCTCTCCACTGCCGTCATTGTTGTAAATGTTCACAACCTGTCTTCTACCTTGATCATCCAGTTCAAAATCAGTTCCGTAGATGGTTCCATAACTATCCCCAGGAGTCACCTTCATAAAGGCACCAAGGCTGCCAAAAACATCGGCGATCCTTTGCTCTTCAACACCTTCGGCCAATGACACCACTTTATTGGTGTTCCTGGCCCCATTGATTGAAAGGTTCCAAGAGAGATTCTCTTTCTGGACCAAGTTGGCATTGATGATAAATTCAAAACCCTTATTGGTAAGCTCCCCAGAGTTAAAGGTCACCCTTTCGGCACCGGAAGCCAATGAAATGGCGGAGCTCATTATTTGATTTTTCGATGTAATGTCATAATACGTGAAATCCACGTTCAATCGATTATTGAACAGTCCCAGGGCAAGACCTATTTCCTTTGATTCCGATGTCTGGAAGGTTAGATTATTGGGCGGAATTGTATTGGGTCTTGAAATAGTGGGCACCCCTCCAAATGAACCTGCATCGTACGTATTGTCCAATTGATACGGCTCAGCGGCATTGGCACTTTTACCCCAGGTGCCCCTAAGCGCTCCATATGATACTATATTGGAGTCCATGCCCAGTGCCTCTGTAAAGACAAAAGAGCTATTTACGGACGGGTAAAATGTGCTATTATCACTTGTGGGTAGGGTGGAAGTGTGGTCTTGCCTACCCGTCAATTCCAAAAATAGATAATCGTTGTACGATAGGTTCAATAACCCAATATATGAGAACGACTTTACATCATATCTGGTCTCATAGGACCCAGTGCGTATCTGGCCCGGGTTGTTGGCATTGGGTCTAAAATGGTTTATGTTATCGGCGATATAATTGGACAGGGAGTATATATTGGGTACCAGAAAGGTACTTCCGTTCTTTCCATACACCCCTGCCGTATTGGTAGAGTAGTTATTATAGCCAAAGGTAACACTGGCATTGAGTTTATCAACCAGTATATTCTCTTTATGGGCGGTGGCCATTATATCGGTGTTGAACGTTTTGGTTTTGGCCACTGACTTCTGAAATCCACCATCACTTACCCCATCAGGCTGCCTTGTATTGATGATTCTTTCAAATCGGGTTCCAGTCAAATCAACCGAAGATCGTATAAAAGCTCTGAGCCAAGGCGTAATCTCAGCATTGAGTTTAATGGTTGATAAAAATTCATCCCTCCATAAACGGTCATTGTTTTGATACACATCCCAGAATAGGTCGCGGCTGTACTCGGCATGGGGATAGGATCCCGGAAATCGTACCCGATATCCATCAAAATCATCCTCACCGTAATATAGATTCTTCTCCAATCCCCTGTATTCCCTGGACATACCATAGATCATAAATTTTGTCCAAGAGTTATTGTTTCCTATCTCAGGTGTGTTCAGCCTGTAATTTTGGTTGTAAGCTGCGTTTACATCGGCACTGAGGGCCTTAGAGATATTAATACGCGAACCTAGGGAAAGGTTGGTGCTTTTTGAGTTCACATTTTCAACCACTGCCTTGCTTTCCCTATGCGAAAATCCCATACGAATGCTTCCTAGGTCACTTGCATTTGAGAAGGATAGGTCATGGGCTGTTTGAATACCCTGCCTGAACATATATTCCCTATTGTTCGGTTGTGGGGAATACGGTCTGGTCTCGCCGTCCCACCAAAGGGCGGCAGTACCATCCAATCGGGGTCCCCATGAGCTACCGGCCCCGAACCAGCTGTATATGTCCCACGTATTGTACCCTCCTGGAATGGAACCGTGGAAGGAATCTATCCCTGACGCTCCCGGATAGGGATTGCCGCTCCAAGCCTGTGGATATAATATGGCCGGAAAACTTTGACCATCCGCCGTTTTGGGCAATTGTGGATTTGCGGTGAACAACGATGCCCTAAAGCCCCCTCCAAACTCATTTTGGACATCGGCAAACCGATAGGTGTCCAATACCGTGGTGGTGAGGTTATAGCGTATGCCCAGTCCGTCCCTTTTGCTTCCTTTCTTTGAAGTTATCAAGATAACACCATTGGCTCCTCGAGCCCCATAAAGGGCCGCCGCATTGGGGCCTTTAAGAACGGAAATGTCCTCAACAGTACTCATATCCAAATAACTTAGATAATTTCCCCAGTCCCTGTAGCTATCCTGTCTGTCCCCAACATTTCCCTGCTCCAGTTCGGTATTGTCAACGATGACCCCATCTATGACAATCAAGGGGGTATTTCTACCAAATAGGCTATTGTTGCCCCGTATGACAACTCGGGAAGAGGCATTGCTTATTCCATTGGAGGTGTTGATGTTCAATCCGGCCACTTTACCCTGTAGTCCTTGGGAGATATCAACAGGAGCGGCCGATATCACCTCGGGTGCCTTTATTTCCTGTACAGCGTACCCTATGGATCGTTGCTGGCGTTTAAAGCCAAGGGCCGTGGTAACGACCACCTCCCCCAGTTGCTCAGCATCCTCGGAAAGGGTCACGTCAATGGTCTCCCTAGACCCAACGGGGATTTCTTGGGATGCATATCCTACGTAAGAGAATACCAAAACAGCAGCGGCATCCGAAACTTTAATTGAATACTTTCCATCAAAATCGGTTTGGGTACCATTTGTTGTGCCTTTTTCAATAATACTGGCGCCTGGAAGTGGTATACCATCCGAATCGGTCACAGAGCCCGTAATGGTTTGTTGCACCAACGAAACGGGTAATTGATTCGGTACATTTCCATTCAGGGAAATGGTGGATTTTCTTGTTTTTAGGACGATTTGTTTGTTATAAACAGAAAAATCCGTGTCGGTACCCTTGAACAGATTTCTCAAAATGTTGTTTATGGACTTTTTTTTGGCCTTGATGGTGACCTTTCTGTCCAAATCTATCTCCGGCCTGCTATACAAGAAGCGAAATTCAGTAGTGCCTTCAATTGTTTCAATGACCTTTTCTACGGATACGGCCTGCATTTCCAAACTGATCTTAGTGTTTTGGGAATGGCCGTTTTTGGCGCTTACCTGAAAAAGAACAACCGTTAAGAACAGCGTAAACAGTTTCATTTTCAAGTCAAATTTTGGTTTCCATACAGGATGTGTACCCCTATAATGGCGAGTTAATTTTTTCATATTTTTGTTAGGTTTTTAGTTAGTAATCTTAAATCGACATTCTAAATCGGGATTTGTGCCAGCATTTCCCGATTTTTAGTTGGGTTATTTCATTTTTACATAGGCATGGTTTTTAACAATTATTTGGTAGTTTCTATGATAATTGTACCGCCATTGTCCATTATTTGATACTCAAAATCAGAATGGATCTGGAAAGCAGTTAGAATCTCTTCCAAGGTTTCGGTTTCAAAAGTGCCCGTAAACAGTTTTTTGTTAAGGGATTCATCCGTATTGCGGATTTCCACATTAAAATGCCTTTCGAGCTCTTTGATGATGAGTCCAAAATAATCGTTCACGAAGAACAATTGGTTTTTGGTCCACGCAATGTGTTTTTCAATATTTACTTCATCCACCGCGAAGTGATTATCGGTAAGCGTGATGCGTTGTCCGGGTCGTAGTTGGGTCGTCTCTTTCTGTTTTAGACCCTGCACCATAACGGAGCCCTCCACAAGTACAGTTGAGGAGTTGCCTTCATTTTTATAGTTCGATACGTTGAATTGGGTACCCAATACCACGGTTTTCATTTCATTTGAAATTACGGTAAACGGCTGGTGTTTGCTTTTGGCTACCGTAAAATAAGCCTCCCCGTCCAAAAAAACGTCCCGCGCTTTGTTGGGAAGAAATGTCACAGGGTATTTTATTTTTGAGCCCGAGTTGAGGAATACATGGGTACCGTCTGATAGCATCAATTGGAATTTTTTACCATAGGGAACCGTTAATTGGTTATATGTTAGATTTTCAGTATCACTTGAAATGGAGTCCTTATAAACCAGTTTGTTTTGCTGGTGATGAACCATTTGCCCACCTTTGGTATCCGTAATGATTTCCGTGACATTTTCATCCAATATTTTTAGGCTGCCATCTTCCATTTCCAAGGTAACCTGTGTTGGTTCCGGAACGGAGTCTTTCTGGGTGGTCATGAAAAGATAAGTCCCGTAAACCGTTATCAGAAGTCCTGTGAAAATGGCCGCATATTGAAGCCATTTTGGAAACAATTTTTTCGTGGACCCATGCGTCGATTGAATTTGTCCCCATACTTTGTCATAGGCACTGTCAACATCAGGTTCCTGAAGCAAATGGTTTACACTAAAGTAGGTTTTAACATAAGACTCAAACAATTCTTGGTGCTTGGAATCCTTGAGCCAATTCTTGAGACGTACCATCTCTTCATCGGTTATGGTATCTGTCAAGAATTTTATGATAAGTGTTTTCAAAAGAGTTAAGATTAAAGGTGCATATACAAGAACAATAGTGTTAAAAAGCAAAAAACCCTTAAAGAAAAATTATTTTTTTTCAAATTTTCTATCTTTAGATAGTAACCGGAACTGATAAGATACTTTGATACACGTATGGATGATGTTCAAATGGCTGTTGCCATAAAGGAAGGGAACGATGAAGCATTTCAGTTTTTTTTCAAGAAGTACTATAAATTTCTTTTGGCCTATATAAGCACATTCACCAATGATAGAAGTGCAGCCGAGGACATTGTACAGCAGTCCTTTATTGTGCTTTGGGAAAAAAGAGCTCTTTTGGAAGTTGATAAATCACCAAAACATTATTTGTATGCGATTGCCCAAAATCAGTACAAAAAAACATATAAAAATCTTCGGAAGAGAGACGCTTTTTTTGAGGAATTAAAAGAGCGTTCCCTAAAAAAAATGATGATTGAGGATATTGACTTCCTTGAGGAACAACTCAATAGATTAAATACAATTATAGAAACTTTGCCCCCGCGATGTAGGGAAATATTGGTCTTGAACAAGTACGAGGGGTTAAAGTATAGAGAGATTGCCAATCGTTTGCAAGTATCCATTAAGACAGTGGAATCCCAAATGAGAATCGCTTACCAAAAAATAAGGCAGGGGTTTAAGGAGAACACCATTATTTTGGCGTTGTTTTTTAATGATTTCAAAAGGGGAAGGGTCTTGAAGAAATAGGTTCACACACACAGGCGCAGATGTCTTCATTGTCTTAGCGTTGAACACTAATGACGAAATGCTCGATAGAAACCTTTGATGGGTTTAATGTATCCAGATCGATTGTGAACAGAAGAAAAAAGAAAAAGGAGGGTAGAGCCCTCCTTTTTCCAACAAACTAAACTAACATAAAACTAACTCAAAACTAATTTATATCCCAAAATAGCTTTGTGTCCAAATTATCTTGGCCGCTAACGGCATTGTAATTATCCGTATTATATACCCTTTCACTACTTGGATAGATCCAACGGGTAGGGGGTAAGGTTTGGGCATTGGCCGTATCGAGCCAAAAGTCAAAACCGGGCAAATCCAACCTTCTGATCTCAGCCCACCCCTCATACATTTGTACCACATTGAAATGAATCCATTTTTGGGTGGCAATACGCTTCAATTTATCCATTTCAGAAGTGGCATCATCCCAACTTACATCAGCCGCCGCCACATAGGCATCAATTTCGGCCTGGTCCGTTGGGGCCAGTGCCCCAGCAGTATTGTCATTGGATAGTTCACGTACGGCAAAATAAAAATCAATGGACTGCTCAATGCCCATTTCATAATACTGTTTGGCCATAGCATCATTTGTTCCCAAATAGGCTTCTGCCTTTAAAAAGCTTACTTCAGCCGCTGACATCAACATTCCAGGGAAGTACTGGTTTCTACTCAAGGTAGACCTATTATAGAGAGATATGGTCCCTGTATTCAGGGCGGCCGTTTGCTCAGGTTCGTTCAATGTGGGGTCAAGACCAATATACGCCCCCTCTGCAGACTCCCCTGGTTCAAATAATGCCCTGAGCCTGGGATCGGCATTGGTGTTCATATGATCGATCATGACCTTTCCTGCCAAGTTGCCATTCCAAGATTCAAATCCATTTTCAAAACTTTTGGAATTAATGGGACTATCCAAGTTGGTCACATCCACATCCACATTTTCTGCATTGTCATCCACGGTTGGGTAGGTCCCTGGGTTGGAAAGAATCTCAGAAATCTCACTTTGGGCCCTAGCTCCAAATTCCGATGAAGCCGAAACACGGGTCAACATGCGAAGACGCAAGGAATTACAATATTTTTTCCATGTGGTCAAATCGCCCCCATTGACAAAATCTTGATTGGAGAATCCCAATTGCACTCCATCTGATAGGGTTATGGAATTCAATTCGGATGCCATGGATTTCAGTCCGTCCAACAAAGTGGTATAAACCGTCTCGGCACTATCATACGCCGGAAGTGATGAAATATAATCCCCTCCGTTCTGGCTCAACATACCTGCCTTTGAAAAGGGAACTGCCCCATGTAAATCAACCAAACGTTGTGTATGGTCATACAGATATATGGTAGCGGCAATCATGAAAATTCGTTTATCCGCCTGTTCCTCTGCGGTCAGGTCCTGATAGATTTTTTCAAGCTCCCTATATTGGGCCAGCATTCCATAGTAGTTGTCCCAATGCTCCTTTATACCCGCTTCTCCAGGTACATATTGGTTGTTGCCGTTGGTCCAACCTACAACTTGGTTGAATCGGGACAGCGTAGTCCGCAATACCACAAAATAGTTCGTATACGCGGGCAATACATAATCCTTGTTCGCCTGTAGAAATCCGGCAAATTGCTTTTCAACGGTACTGTTGGCAATTTTTCCCGGGTCCGCATAGTTCTCTGAAAAGTCTTTCTCACTGCACGAAAGAATCGTGATCAGCATGAAAATTGTCAATAATCTTATTGGATTCTTCATGAATATGATTCTAATTTTATTTGACATATATCCTATAGACTGGCCCTTAATCGTAGCCCAAACGTTCGGGTAGAAGGGTTATTACCGGCATTGTTCACGTTTTGGAACCATTTAGATCCCGCCGTAAGTTGCTCAGCATCCATGTTCTTGATACTTCTATAGAAGTAGAATAGATTTCTACCATAGACCGAGAAATTGAGCGATGTGAGCCCAATGCGTTCAACAGCCTTTTTAGGTAGGGAATATCCCAAACTAAGTTCCCTGAGCTTTACATAGTTGTTCTCCTTGATATAAAGTTCATAGCGGGTATTGGGGCTGTACTGGGGACCCCCCCAGTTATACACAATCCAGTAATATTCAGGATTGGATGCAATGACATCATTGGGGGTTCCGTCTGCCTGTACGCCATCCAAAATAATACCGTCAGTATAGACCTGCTCCCCATTGGGTCCCTCATTGCCCGTAGTTTGGATACGTGTTCCATCTTCTGTCTGGTAGTAGCGCAAGCCACCCCTGCTTTCATCTGAAAAATTCAAACTCTCCTCCGTTAGGCCCCTACTGGTCATCCAGTTCAGGGCAGTGGGAATTACATGTCCCCCAATACGATAGTCGGCAACAACGTCCAATGTAAAGTTTTTGACTTTCAATCCAGATACCAAGCCACCGATGACTTTGGGCATGGCGTTACCAACGGTAATCAGGGTGTCGGGATCCACTCGGTAAAGTCCATTGGGATCTACAATTTTTCGCCCTTGGTCATCCGTGGCAATGGGGTGGGCGAGGAGGTCTCCCATGGATTCCCCTACACGGGATACCATCTGTGCGGCATTACCATCCCAATCAGAGTGCAATAGTTCGTCAAGCCCAGGTGCCAATTTCTCTACTTTGTTCCAGTTCTTGGCCGCGTTCAAGGTTACGTCCCATTGTACGTCTTTTGTACTAACGGGTGTACCGCTCAATTGCAATTCAACTCCCGTATTGCGAAGTGTACCAATATTGGTCAATACGGATCCCGCTCCAGAGGACCTGGGAACGGTCAAAGGCAAAATCTGGTCACGGACTTGGGCATTGTAATAGGCTACATCAAAACGGAAGCGTCCGTTGTACATGGCGCCTTCAAGACCCAGTTCATATTCGTGCTTCATTTCAGGAGCGATGCCATCATTACCAAAATCCCTTGGAATGGTGGTATACAAAATCGGCGGGCTACCTCCCTGTTCGTTCAACGAATTTTGATTGTAGGCAATATTCGCCCTATAGGTTTCCGGATAATTCCCCACGATACCCCAAGAAGCGCGTAACTTCAATAAATTGAATGCACTGGGCATGGCAAAGGCATCTGATAATACAAGACTACTATTGACCGATGGATATACAAATGAATTGTTGTCAGGGTTCATGGTGGATGTTCGGTCCTGCCTTAGGGTACCTTCTACAAAAAAGAAGTTTTTATAATCAAGATTGATCATCCCAAACATAGCATCTGTAATGAAGTTGGTTCGCTCGTTGCCAAGACGTACTTGATTGACCGAAGCGGCCAAGTCAAACCAGTTCTCCACACTTAGGCCCCCAACGGTATTACCACGCAACATTCGA
>JBFOLQ010000520.1:0-2275 GCA_040830145.1 Flavobacteriaceae bacterium
GCTCAGGAAATCCATCTGGATCCAAAGTACCCGGATTTTCTCCTCTATCGGACACCAATCTATTGGCAATAGTGATTCTATTCTCCTTGAACTGCTCAAAAGTCTTGGAATCAAACTCATCACTCTTGTTAAAAATGGTCCCAATCATCAAGGTCGATATACTGAAGTTTCCAAAATTATTGGGCGTTAGTGATCTATAAGGTTGGTCCTGGTCAGTAACATCAATGATAAAGTTTTCCTGAAGACTATTGGAAATCTGACGATCCGCCGTAAAATCAATCGTTAAGTCCGGAGTAGGTTGGGCCGTTGCAGTAATGTTAAGCTGTTTGGTGGAATTTTGCATAAACTGCGAGTTGAATCCAGAGAAATCAGTCAACCATCCTCTTCGGGCAGCTTCAAACCTAACATCTGCCTGACTACCAAAGACAAATCCTAATGTTGGTCTTGTGGTACCAATAAATCCAATGGATTGGGTATACCCCGGCAACACCGTTCCTCTATTTTCACTATAGTTCACATTTACCCTCTTCACCATCGTTACAATATCTATCAAAGTATTGTAAGCCTTGCTCGTCTTTTTAGGTGGTTTTTCATCAGTTGCATTGGCTGGATTTCCAGCTTTATCCCTGCGAACTGATGCTTGGGCCGCAGTTACTTTCCCATCGCGTTTTTTCAATCCCAAAAAGTCATAAAAACGCTGCATACCCAAGTTGGCCGTCAAATTATGTGTGCTGGCATTTTGTACCGTATTAATTTGCTCCCCAGGATTCTCTGCCTGAACAACCTCGTTAAGGGCATCTCCTCCTCTTTGCCAATCAAAATTACTGGTGTAGGTATATTGGGCATTAATAAAATTGAGGAAAGGGAATTTGCTGAAAGGCAGCTCATAGTTCAACTGCATTTGCTGTGAATGCCTATTGGGTTCACCAACATCAAAGAAACCATCCCAAAGGTCCAATGCCTGGTTAATACCAGAATCTGGATCATCGTCCAAATTAAAATAGTTACGGACAATATTGTTGTTTGAGCTGGTAAGGTTCAACCTCAACGATTTCGTAATACTATAGTTCAGGGCATATTGCCAGTTAAAAAGGTAGTTTCGCTGTTGTAACAACGGAAGTTCCAATGCTTCAACACCTGGTTCCAACACATCCCTAAAGCGTTGTTGGTTGAAAGATCTGTTATAGTTGGCGTTTACGGATAAACTAGTGGGCAATATATTAAAGTTCAAATCTTTGAGCCATTGCCAATATCTTCCAGTGAAAAGTGAATCCTTTTTAGCAAATGGGGCAACTTGCGCTGGTTTAAAGTTGTGGTTGTATACAAATCCGGTGGTTACATTTTGATCACGAAGGTCCGCCACTTCAAAATCCCTGTGATTGGTTTCATTGTAAGAATAATTGAAGGTGAAGTTTTCCACATCAAAGAAATTTTCCTTGGCCTCTTCCCCTCTGTTCTTTCTTACTCCAATCAGGTTTATACTGGTTCTTTTAGTATAGTCCTCTGCCTGTTTTTTTATAGTTTCCGCCTCCTCAGCTGTGGTGGCAGCCGCAATTCGATCGTCCAATTTTAAATCATCATAAACAGGATCGAACTCAGGAGTGATCAATGTTTCGGAAATTCCATAGTTAAATGGCAGTTGTAGGTTCCATTTTTTAGGGAACAACTGTCCAACATTTACATTGGTCACCACATCATAGGAAATGGCATCTTCCCTGGAACGCTCGTTGGGCATTTGATCTATGGAACCAAAACCGGAGGTACTCTTGCTACCCGTTGCGGTGACATTGGCAAAATCCGCCATATTGGCATCCAAGGCGGCTATTGCGGCCCAACCTCCATTGTTGTCCAGACCGGCCAAGCGCAATTCATTGAACCATACCTCTCCCCTAGCGGGAAGGTCATCAATGTTTTTGATACCCACCATCATACCACGAATACTTCCCAAGGATGGGTTACCACGAATTCCTATCCGAAGTCTTCCCACGGTTGTGGGTGCAAACTCGTCCACAGGAACTGCTTCACCATCAATAATCTCATAATAATTGATGTCATTCAATGTCTGTTCGGCTATTCCTCTGGATTTAACCTTGTTCAAATCACTCAAAGCGATATCAATCTCGTTTACATCTGGCCAAATTTCATCTGGTGAAGTCACATTAAAAGGTGTAAACTGAAGGGGCAATTCTATCTGATAAAAGTTTTCTGAGAAATCCGTTCCTATCCTAAGGAAACCGACCAAAGGTGTATCATCATCAGAATAATCGCCATTCAA
>JBFOLQ010000521.1:0-2205 GCA_040830145.1 Flavobacteriaceae bacterium
CCTGGAAAATCCGCAAACCAACTTGGCTACCGAGATTATATCGGCTGATGGAAATACATTGGGGAAATTTTATTTGGATGATAACCGCACCGATGTAAATTATGAGGATTTACCGAAAAACTTGGTGGATGCATTGATTGCCAGTGAGGATATTCGGTTTTATGATCATTCTGGAATAGATGCACGGGGTACTTTGAGGGCCCTTTTCTTTTTGGGACAACGCGGAGGGGCCAGTACCATTTCACAGCAGTTATCAAGACAACTTTTTGTTGGGGTACGGTCCAAAAATTTGTTTGAAACGATAAAGCAAAAGTCAAAAGAGTGGGTCATAGCCACTAAATTGGAGCGGCAGTACACCAAGGAAGAAATTATAGCCATGTACTTTAATATCTATGATTTTGGCAACAATGCCGATGGTATCCGCTCGGCTTCCAAAATCTATTTTGGCAAAGAGCCCCAGGAGCTCAAGATTGAAGAGAGTGCCATGTTGGTGGGGATGTTGCAAAACTCATAGCTCTTCAATCCTTTGCGCCGTAAAGAATTGACCCAGAACAAGAGAAATAAAGTGCTGGGTCAAATGGAGAAATACGGGTACATCACTGAAAATACAAGGGACTCGCTACAAGCGATGGACCTAAACCTAAATTACAATCCCCAAAACCACCGTGAAGGCTTGGCCACTTATTTTAGGATGTACCTACAGCGGTTTATGGGCGGATGGATCGCCGAAAATCCCAAACCTGCCCTGGAAGGGGAGCGGGATAAATGGAACCTTTATCTGGATGGATTAAAAATCTATACCACCATTGATTCCCGCATGCAGAAGAATGCGGAGGATGCCGTGGCCCAACACATGCCCAAGTTACAGGCAGAGTTTTTTCATCAGAATACTCCGGACCGTAACCCAACGGCCCCCTTTACGGATTTGGAAGAAGACCAAATCAAGCGAATTTTGGAACGGGCGATGAAAAACTCACACCGCTGGAAGAAGATGAAGGACATGGGAAAATCTGAAAAGGATATTCGAGAGTCATTTCACAAAAAGGCGCAAATGACAGTTTTTGACTGGAAAGCGGACAGTCAAGAGAAGGATACCCTCATGACGCCAATGGACAGCATTCTGTATTATAAGACTTTTTTGCGCACCGCCATGATGAGTATGGAACCACAAACCGGCCATGTGAAGGCTTGGGTGGGTGGCATTGACTACAAACACTTTCAATATGATAATGTGATACAGGGGGCCCGTCAGGCAGGGTCTACCTTTAAGCCTTTTGTGTATGCTGCAGCCATAGACCAATTGGGCCTTTCCCCTTGTTATGAACTACCGGACACCCGATATTGCATAGAAGCTGAAAAGCATGGCAATCCGGATGCATGGTGTCCAAAAAACTCCAACAACAAGTATTCCGGTAAAAATTACACCTTAAAAAGAGCTTTGGCCAATTCTGTCAATACGGTAACGGCCCAATTAATAGATAGGGTAGGGCCCAAGTCCGTAATTGATATTGTGCGTAGCATGGGGATTACCAACGACATTCCTGAAGTGCCTTCCATAGCCTTGGGCACGCCCGATTTAAATGTATATGAGATGGTAGGGGCCTATGGCACCTTTGCCAATCAAGGGGTATATGTAAAACCGGTAATGGTGACCCGGATAGAGGATCGCAATGGTACGGTTCTTTATGAGTATGTCCCGGAGACTCGGGATGTGTTGAGCAAGGATGTGGCCCATGCTGTGGTAAGTCTTATGCGGGGTGTTACCGAAAGTGGTTCCGGAGCCAGGCTAAGATCAGGGGTCAATAATAGTTCGCTCTATAAGGAAATCATGACGGGGCATCCATACTTATTTAAAAATCCGATTGCGGGAAAGACCGGCACCACCCAGAACCAAAGTGATGGATGGTTTATGGGAATGGTTCCCAACCTGGTGACAGGTGTTTGGGTAGGGGGTGAAGATAGGGCCATACACTTTAAAAGAATTGATTATGGTCAAGGGGCCTCTACGGCATTGCCTATTTGGGGCTTATATATGAAGGCCAATTACGCCAACAAGGACCTAGGTGTTTCAGAGGGGAGTTTCCCCAGCCCGGCAGGCATGGGCATTGAGGTAGATTGCTCGCAATTCAAACAGGAAAAAGAGGAAGAAGGGGAAGAGGAGGATGATTTTGACGATTTTGATTTTTAAGGATTTTAACTGGGAAA
>JBFOLQ010000522.1:0-6506 GCA_040830145.1 Flavobacteriaceae bacterium
GAACTATATCCTGAATTCATGGGGCAATGCTTCCAATAAATTGGTCACGGAGGAAGAAGTGGCAGCCGTTGAGCAATGATTCTACTTTCCGGGAAAACGCTCCATGGCCTTCTTTACCGACCCGTGTTCCTTGAGCAACTTTGAGGCCTCTTCGTAGGAAACCCCCAAACCTTCCATCACATATCGGGTGCCCCTGTCCACCAATTTGTTGTTGCTCAGTTGCATATTTACCATTTTATTGCCCTTCACCCGTCCTATTCGGATCATCAAGGAAGTAGAAATCATATTGAGTACCAATTTCTGGGAGGTACCGCTTTTCATACGCGTACTACCAGTCACAAATTCAGGGCCTACATTTACTTCTATGGGAATTTCTGCCTCCTGCGCCAAGGGAGAACCAGGATTATTGGTAATTCCCCCCGTTAAAATACCATGCTTCTTCGCATCCCTGATACCACCAAGTACATAAGGAGTGGTGCCAGAAGCGGCAATTCCCACTAACACGTCATTGGAATTGATTTGGTGTTCCGTTAAATCCAACCAAGCCTGTTGGGTGTCATCCTCAGCATGTTCCACAGAACGTCTTATGGCCACATCCCCACCAGCTATAAGGCCCACTACTCTTTCATGGGGCATTCCATAAGTTGGGGGAATCTCGGAGGCATCCACCACGCCCAAGCGCCCACTGGTACCTGCGCCAATATAGAAAAGTCGACCCCCATCCAAAAATCGGGGTACCATGGCATCGACCAACTTGGTAACTTGGGGGATTACCTCCCGTACGGCCAAAGCCACTTTTTGGTCTTCCTGGTTCATTTGTTCCAAAATGGTTTTGGTATCCATTTTTTCCAACTGGTCATGCAAAGAGGCCTGTTCCGTAATCTTGGTATATGTCATGCTCATAAAAGTCTAATATCGTGATTTCTAAAAAGGTTTAATAGGTTATGGTCGGGGTTCAACTCGGTAATCATGGTATTGATGGCACTGATATCGCAGGTTTTGTAGCGATGTTGGGAATTCAGCTTTTCCGAAATGCATAAAAGCACTGTTTTCTTGGCAGCCCTGATGACCGCCTTTTTTATCTGTACAATATCCCAATCAAACTCCGTGAGTCCGTGTAAGGAATCAACATATCCCGTACCTATAAAGCTATAATCAACCTTTATTTCAGATAAATTATGGACGGTATTGGCCCCTATGCTTATGCCCGATTCCTTTGAGAGTTCCCCCCCTATAAAGATGACCTTTACATGGGACTTAAACAATAGTTCATGGGCCACGGGCAGACTAATGGTAAAAATGGTGAGGTCCAGGGTGTCGGGTATCAATCTTGCCATTTCGAGACAGGTAGTGCCCCCATCCAAAAAAATGACCGCCCCATCCTTGAGAAGGGCAATGGATTTACCAGCAATACGAACCTTCTCTTCCAGCGCATACACATTACCGTTGCGTGCACTTCTATTGGTGAAGCCCAAGGAAACCGCCCCTCCATGTACCTTTCGCAACTTATTTTCGGCGTCGAGTTCCTTTACATCCCTACGGGCCGTGTCTATAGATACTCCCAATAGTTCCGCCAAATCGGTCAAAAGTACCCGATTGTGCAAATCCACCTCATTGAGTATGGCCCGTTGTCTTTCCTCCTTGAACATGTCCTAAAATAGACCCAAAAATAGCAAATGTGAACGCATTCTTTCCATTTGCCATTATTTGCTGTTTTATGCAATATTAATATTTATTTAATTTAAATATTGCGTTATGTTGCAATTTTAACAGCACAAAAAAGCATTTGTATATAAAAATTCTTACTTTTGCAGCTCACTATAAACAGTATTGGTTATGTCCACGGTTACCGTAAAACCCCAAAAGAACACTCATCCCGTCGATGAGGAATCCAGAAAATTTGAGAAAATAAGGACGCAGATCTACGATAGTTCGGAACAGGCCTCCTTTTATGTAGCCAATGAAATTGCCGATTTGGTCCGGCAGCGTCAAAAACAAGGAAAAATGGCCGTTTTAGGCCTTGCCACGGGATCTACGCCCACCAAAGTGTATGACTATTTAGTGCGATTCCACAAGGAGGAAGGGCTCAGCTTCAAAAACGTCATCACCTTTAACCTGGATGAGTATTACCCCATGGACCCCAATTCCGTGCATAGCTATGTACGTTTTATGAAGGAACATCTTTTTGACCATGTGGATATAAAGAAAGAGAACGTCCATATTCCAGATGGTACATTGGAGAAAGAGGATGTCCGGGAATTTTGCAATGATTTTGAAAAAAAGATACAGAATGCCGGTGGCATCGATATACAAGTCTTGGGTATAGGCCGTACGGGGCATATTGGCTTCAATGAGCCGGGGTCGTCCCTTAAGAGTAGGACCCGTATGGTACGATTGGATCGGGTGACCCGCCTGGATGCCGCCAGTGATTTCTTTGGACTTGAAAATGTCCCCTCAAAGGCCATAACCATGGGGGTGGGCACCATCCTGTCCGCAAAGCGAATTATCTTAATGGCATGGGGTGAGGGCAAATCGAACATCATTCATGAGGCTGTGGAGGGAAACATACGGGAAACCGTTCCCGCAACCTTCCTGCAACAGCATGAAAATTGCGATTTCATTGTAGACCATGCCGCGGCCTCTGAACTTACCCGTATACAGACACCATGGCTGGTAAGCGAGTGTGACTGGGACGATACATTGATCAAGAAAGCGGCCATTTGGCTTTCCGAAAAATTGGAAAAAGCCATCCTAAAGTTGACCAATGAGGACTACAATGAGCATGGTATGGGCAGTCTTATTGCCGAAGTAGGTTCTGCAGAACACATCAACCTTAAGGTATTCAACCAATTGCAGCGGACCATTACCGGATGGCCCGGAGGCAAACCCAATGCTGACGACAGCCAACGCCCGGAACGCAAGGCCCCTTATCCCAAAACGTCCCTTATCTTTAGTCCGCACCCAGATGACGATGTGATATCCATGGGGGGAACCTTATTGCGACTGGTGGACCAGGGGCACCATGTACATGTGGCCTATCAGACATCGGGCAATATAGCGGTGTTCGATGACGAAGTCATTAGGTTTCTTGATTTTGCCACTGACATCCAAGAAAACAATACAGAATTGCAACAGCAGTTTAAGGAAGTACGAGAGTTCTTGGCCCATAAGACCCCGGGACAGGTGGACAGCCCCCGGATACAACGTATTAAGGGATTGATTCGTAAAGGGGAGGCCTTGGCGGCATGTAGGTACTGTGGAGTGCCTGAGGAAAATGCACACTTCATGAATCTTCCGTTTTACGAAACAGGGACGGTCAAGAAAAAGCCACATTCCAACGCCGATGTACAACTCACCTACGAATTATTGGACAAGGTAAGGCCCCATCAAATATTTGCAGCGGGCGATCTTTCTGATCCACATGGCACCCACCGGGTATGTCTTCAAATCATCTTTGACGCCCTTGAAAAACTGAAGAAGGAAAATGCCTCTTGGTTGAAGGATTGCTATGTATGGCTCTATCGAGGAGCTTGGCAAGAATGGGGCATCGCCGATATGGAAATGGCCATCCCCATTGGTCCCAAGGACATGCAACGAAAAAAGAATGCCATCTTTAAGCACCAATCGCAAAAAGATGCCGCTATGTTCCCTGGAAATGATGAACGTGAGTTTTGGCAGCGTGCTGAACAGCGGAACCAAGCGACAGCAATAAAGTACAATGCATTGGGCATGGCCGAATACGAGGCCATGGAAGGCTTTGTACGCTATCATTTCTAAAGGGACCGAGACCGGTCGAGTTTTGGAAACCTGGCCGGTCTTTGTACATTTAATCACAAAACATACCTGTCTATGAACCAAATCCGTTTTCTGTGGGGAAGCGTTTTGGGAGTATTCATCTCCTTTAGCTTAGTCTCGTGTAAAGCAGAAAAGAAAGAAATACCACGGGAAGTCTCCCTTACCCAGAAAATTGGACAAATGCTGTTAGTGGGATTCAGGGGTACCTCAGTTGAGGAGGGAGACCCTATCCATCAAATGGTGAAAGAGTACAACCTTGGCGGAGTGGCCCTCTTCAACCGAGATCTTCCCTCCGGGGAGAGCATTCCCAGGAATATTATCTCCAAACAACAACTTAAAAAACTTACTGCCCAGCTTCAGGCCATTGATTCCATCCCACTTTGGATTGCCATTGATGAAGAAGGCGGCTTTGTTACGCGCCTCAATCCTGACAATGGATTCCAAGCACATAAATCACACCAACATATTGGTCAAATCAACCATGCCGATAGCACAAGGGCCTGGGCCAAGAACATGGCCTCAGAATTATCCGGGCTAGGTATCAATATGAATTTTGCACCCGTGATGGACCTGAACATCAATAAGGAAAATCCGATTATTGGGGGGCGGGAACGCAGCTTTTCCGATTCCGTACATCAGGTAATAGCGCACAGTAGAATATTCATCCAGGAACACAAAAAGAAGGGGATTCTTTGCGTTCCCAAGCATTTTCCCGGACATGGGAGCTCTAAAGACGACAGCCATAAGGGGTTGGCCGATGTGACCCATACCTGGAGCCAAGAGGAGCTCATCCCGTATAAGACCTTATTGGCTGAGGGCTTGATCAAAGGTATCATGACCTCCCATGTGTACAATGAAAGGCTGGACACCCTTCCTGCGACCCTCTCTCCCAAGACCATTCGCAATCTGGTGCGCAAGGATTTTGGGTTTGACGGGGTCATCCTATCCGATGATATGCACATGCGTGCCATCAGTAATTTTTACAATATGGAAGAAAGTATTGAAAAGGCCATCCTTGCGGGGGTTGATGTTTTGGTCTTTGCCAATAATGTGTATCCATGCCCCAAAGATGATACCGATTGTGAGGATATCCCTTTTGATGCCCATATTGCCAAAAAAGCGGTAGAACACATTGTGCAATTGGTGGAAGACGGAATTATTTCCGAGGAGCGCATACAAGAGAGTTATGACCGTATTATGGCCTTGAAGGCACAACACACCCCATGAAAGTCTACAAAGTCATTGGTCTTATGTCCGGTACTTCCTTGGATGGCCTGGACCTCGCCCATTGCCATTTGTGGGAAGAAAATGGACATTGGCAGTTTGCCCTGGAACAAACCCATTCCATTGACTATAGCCAACAATGGCATCAAAGGCTTCAAAATGCCATTTACCTAAAAGCGGAAGACTTACTGCAATTACATCATGCGTATGGTACATGGTTGTGGCAATGCACCAAGAGGTTCATCAAAGACCGGGGGCTGTCGGTAGATTTTATAGCCAGTCACGGACATACGGCCCATCACCGTCCCGAACTGGGCCTTACCTTTCAATTGGGTTCCGGGCAGCATATCGCCAATGAGACCGGGATTACCACAATTTGTGATTTTAGGGCCAATGATGTGGCCCTGGGGGGCCAGGGAGCTCCCCTCGTGCCCATTGGGGACCGCCTACTATTTTCAGAATACGATTTTTGCCTGAACCTAGGGGGTATTTCCAATGTTTCATTTGAACGGGATGGGAAACGATTGGCTTACGATATAGGCATGGCCAATATGCCCTTAAACCATCTCAGCCAAAAAATGGGGCTTCCGTACGACAAGGATGGGGACATGGCCCGAAAGGGCCACTTGGATACCCCATTGCTGCAATCCTTGAATGCCCTGGGGTATTATAAGGTGCTTCCTCCCAAATCAACAGGTTATGAATGGTTCACCCAAAAGGTTGTCCCCATACTAAATAGCTGTAAAAGTCCATTGGAAAATCAAATGCACACCTTGGTACACCATAACTGTGAACAGATTTCCCGCGCCATACCTTTACAAGGAAAGGTGTCTCTTTTGGTAACGTGCGGGGGTACATTAAATTCCTTTTTCATGGAAGTATTGCAGGAAAAATTGGGAGATAATGTCCAAATTGTGACCCCTTCGCAAGGGTTGATCAATTTTAAGGAGGCCCTTGTTTTTGCCCTGATGGGGGTACTGCGAATGGAAAACAAAGTCAATGTACTGGCATCGGTAACGGGAGCGCAAAGGGATTCATCAAGCGGGGTTGTCCATTTGCCAAATTAAGAAATTGGGTTAAGAACATTTGTTATATTGTAATCACCAAAAAAACCGACCAAAATGAGTGAAAAACAAGACAGGGCCGCAGCGTATTGGAAAGAAAATCTGTGGTATCTCCTCATTCTATTATCCATTTGGTTCGCTGTATCCTATGGAGCAGGCATTCTTCTAAAAGATGCATTGGACCAATTTCAATTAGGTGGTTTTAAACTCGGTTTTTGGTTCGCCCAACAGGGCTCCATTTACGTTTTTGTCATTCTTATTTTCATCTATGTCCGCTTGATGAACAAATTGGATAAAAAATATGGATACGACTAGGGATCGGGTATGGGGCTCCAAATACAATGGGACCTTCCCATCCATAAAACACTAAGGTGTCGCTTTACCCCAAGGTATACTATCGACAAGGGAATATGGGCAAGAAGA
>JBFOLQ010000523.1:0-7986 GCA_040830145.1 Flavobacteriaceae bacterium
TAGAGCTCTCTAAACGGATTTTTACCGAAAACCGTAGATTCCGGGAGGTCAATCCCCAATTCAATGGGGTATTGCAATGCCTTTATGTGGGCATGACCAGTAAAACCCCCAAGGAACGTTTTGAGCAACACAAAAAGGGCTCCCGCAGTAAAAAGGGGCATAAGCTGGCGGCATTTATGGTTCAAAAATATGGCTTGTACCTACGGCCCAGTCTCTACAACCATTTAAATCCACTTCCCGCTAGGGCAACGGCGCTGGACATGGAAAAAAAACTGGCCCTCTACCTCCGAAGACAAGGCTATGCCGTATGGTTCAACTAAAGCTATCTGAAGGTCCAAAAACGGAAATTTTGAAAAGTTAAGTACCTTTAACAAAACCAAAAAACAAAGAACGATGTCTGACCAAAAGAAGTTCGTGGCCAGTCCGGAGGCCAAATCCAAGGCAAAAACCTTCAGAATCATTGCTTTCATCGCTTGGTTACTGGCCATAGCAGGTCAGGTGTACGCCATTCTCAAGCTCATAGGCAACGACACCCTTACCTATTTGATCATTGCCATAGTCATTATCCTGGCCTTGGCCGTAACGGGCAACCTGCTCTGGAAAAAAGCGAACCGTTTGGATCCCGCTTCGGAAAAGGATAAGACCCGGTTCTTTATCCAAAACCAATTAGGGGCCTTTATGGGGGTTTTGGCCTTCTTGCCCATGGTAATCCTTATCCTAACCAATAAAAACCTCGATGGCAAGACCAAGGGAATAGCTGGGGCCGTGGCGGGCATCGCCATGCTTGTCGCTGGAACAACGGGAATCGATTTCAATCCACCCTCTGTTGAAAAATAAACTGAGGAAATCAACCAACAGACCGAGACCCTTAAAGATATTAATCTGGGCAAAGACCTCGTATATTGGGCCAAAGCTGGGAATAAATACCATGTGTACGAAGACTGTCAGTATATCAAGAATCGTACTGGGGTGTCCAGTGGAACGGTCAAGGATTCATGGGAGAAAAAAGGTATTTCCGAGCTCTGCAAGGTCTGTGAAAAAAGGGCCAGAAAAGAAAACAACCCGCTTACGCAATAAGGGGAATTCCCTTTTATGGGATTTCCAATGGGCCCGTCTTGGATATCATAACCCAAGACGGGCCCATTGTCATCAAATCCCTTATGCCATTTTCTTCCCGTAACCATAAGAAACCATCAGAAGCACCATTGCCAAAAGAGCGGGGAGGTACTCCCCATCGTTGACCATAAGATGGGCTGCCAAGGCAAGGACAAAATCAAAGAAGAATCCTGCATAGGCCCATTCTTTCAACGCCTTGAACTTTTTTGACCAGATGACAACCAAACCGGCTATTTTCAAGATGGCCAACGGGTAGATGATATAGGTGGGGTACCCCAAATCCATAAACGTTTCCCGTACCATTCCATGCTTAAAAAAGTACATCCCGGCCGAAAACAGCATCAATACGGAAAGGAGCCCTGTGGCTACCCAATAGATTATTTGGTTCGTATTCATTTTCCCTAGATTTTAACGTACTACATATACCCTTTCATGTATTCTTAAAATACCAACAGTCCCAATACATAAATCACGCCCCCAACAAGCATAAAAAGAAGGGTATATGGCAATATTTCCTTGGCCTTGAGTTTGGTAATCCCCAGAAGGGGCAAGGCCCAAAACGGTTGTAGCATATTGGTGAGCTGGTCCCCATAGGCCAGTGCCATCACGGATTTTTCCAGTGGTACTCCCAACGCTAGGGCAGATTCAAGTACCATGGGGCCCTGTACTGCCCATTGTCCCCCACCACTGGGCACAAAGACGTTAACAATCCCCGCACTTAAAAAAGTGAACAGTGGCAAGGTAACCTCGTTGGAAATGGACACAAAAAAATCAGAAATACCATTGATCATGCCACTGCCTCCCATAATCCCCATAATTCCAAAATAGAGGGGAAATTGAATCAGTATGCCCGACACATCCCCAATGGCCTGCTCCACAGCCCCCAAAAAGCGTTTAAAATCACCATGCATCACCAAGGCAAGTCCCAACATAAAGAAGTTGAGCATGTTGGGTGTAATGTTCAAGGCTTTGAGCATTCCTGAATACTGTACTGCAAAGGCTCCCAACACCAAAATCCCAAACAGTATGGCCAAGATTTTAGATCGGTCCAGTGCATCACCAAGCCCCAAACCCCGTTGTGGCACTTCTGTATCATGTTTAGGAACTGTCCTGATTTTATACAACCCAGCTTCCCAATCGGTAGGCTGTGCCGTCTTTCCCAACCACCTTGCCATAAGGCTTATCACCAAAACCGTTATCACAAAAATGGACAGATTGAACGTACTAAAGACAGTCCCGGCCGTAGAGATGGCCATGGGCAGTTCCTGGGCTGTTTCTCGTGGCAATACATCCCCCACCAAAGACCTTATATGCCCTTCCTCCGCTACCTTTAACGGAGCTGATCCACTAATACCCCCATGCCATACCATCAAACCTACATAACCACAGGCCCCAATCAAGGGATAATTGATCATAATACGGTTTTGGGCTGCAAACTCACCCACTTTTCGGGCCAGGATGGCCCCAAAGATGAGTCCCAATCCCCAATTGAAAAAAGAGACCAACATGGTGGACGAGGCTACCAATACGGCTGCACTGACCGGATTTTTCACATACCCAACCAACCGCTCGATCAATAAACCCATGGGACGGCTCAACACCAGTACGTGTCCCAAAACCAAAATGAGCATCATCTGGTAGGCAAATACCAAAAGACCATTGTTCCATATACCGTGCTCCCAGTAAGAGAGAAGGGTCAAAAAATGGGGGGATTCAGAGGTGTTCTCCGTAAAAAGGAGTGCCAACACCATGGTAAGCAGGGTCAACAAAACGGCCAAGGTAAAGGGAGAGGGCAGATACTTTTTAAAAATGGCCTCTATAATCTTCGTCAACTCCATCCATCGAAGTTACTGAAATATCGGCAATCCGATCCACTCCCGTAAGAACCGCCAAATGCAATTTTTATGCCCCTGTCAATGGCCTTAAAATGGCAAATCGTCGTGGTCTTCCTCACTGACTTGGTCCACAGGCTCAAAGGCATCCATCGGGGGAACAGGTGGCATATTGGAATTCTCTTCCGCGACCGGTTGCACGGCTTCTATACGCCATCCTTGAATGGAATTAAAATACTTGGTCTCTCCTTGGGGGTTGGTCCATTCACGCCCCCTTATATTGATACTGACCTTTACCTCTTGGCCCACTTGGTAACTATCGAGCAAAAGGGTCTTATCCTGCACAAATTCTATCATAATATGTTGGGGGTACTGTTCCTCAGTGGTCAGCACCATTTCGCGCTTTCTAAAACCATTGTTGCCGTATTCTTTGGTCTCATCGATAAGTTTAATCCTTCCTTGAATTTCCATGTGTATTATTTTTGTGGGTGTTCATGGGACATCCCTTTAAAAAGATGCCCATTTTTTTTCCATTTTCATTGGTGACATTTCCGTATTCCCATTGATAATGGGCCGTCTTTTCCGGGAGTATTGCCTCCAAGTCTGCAAAGGTATACATTCTTGGCAAAGAGGCCTGCCCATCCCATGCATAGGTAATGGGAATTATGGGAATCAAATAGGTAAATACCACTTGCTGCCACGTCAACGGACTCACAAAAGGAGTCATAAAAAGTACCATGACCATTAATAGGGTCAGCGACAAGGGCAATAAAAATACCCAAGCCCAAAATGGTACCTTGACCTTGCCTCCTGCCATTTCATAGATATAGATGGCATTGTGGCTTTTCTGTGCAGACGCTAGGATATTTTGGGCCTTTGTCGGCTCCATATGATGGAAACTGTTCATCATGGTCTTGAGTCCCTTGGGGGCCAAGGCCAAATCCTCAGCATCCAAACGTTCCCTTTTGTAACGCACCCACCCATTATTGTCTGTATTGGTCCGTTGCACCACCATGGGGTCCGGATATTTATCGGTCAGAAGCAATTGAATTCCTTTTATGGTCTTTTTCCCATGGATCATCTCCACAACTTGAGGCAGTATGCCTCCTGCCCCTGACCCCAGGTCCACAAGGGTATTCTCCCCCAACACCAACAAAAAACCCTCAAGCTCCCCAGCCAATACCTTGGGAATCCCCATACCATTCTGTAACACAATAATCAATCGCGTAAGGCAGGCACGCAGCCAACTGGGAAACCAATTTTGGTCCTCAAATTCAAAAAGTTCCTTTCGTTGCACGTGGCTTTTTTGGACATAGAAAGATACATAATAAAAGATTGGTCTTTAGACAATGTGCTTCCATTTTGGGGCATATGTCCCATCTTATTGCACAGGTATAGGCCCTATTTGAATTTGAAGTATCTTTGATTCAAATCATGCCATGAGAGATTCCATGACGCAATTTGGGCGACCAACCGTTTACACTTCAAAATCACCCCATATCCTATAAAATGGTATAACCACAATTTTCCTTTGGATGAAATTCAACCCTAAAAACAAAGGCGTCAAAATTGTACTGTTGTTGATAGCGTTTGCCATCGTAAGCCTCATTTTATGGAATACCAATCAATTTTTTAGAAAATTTAAGGAAGAGGAACGCCTTAAAATGGAGGTTTGGGCCACGGCACATTTGGAATTACTGCAAACTCCCTTAGATCGAGATCCAGGGGAACTCCCCCTCAAGATTTTTCAGAACAATATCTCTACCCCCATGGTCTTGGTATCAAAGGATGGAACCTTCAAGGCCCATAACATATCACTGGAAAAGGCCAATGATTCAATTTATGTAAAAACCCTTATTGCCCAATTCAAAAAGGAGAACCATCCCATTGACCTGACCCATGAAGGTGAAGTACTCTCCACCATCTATTATGGAAATTCAGAGGTCATCAACAAACTCAAATATTACCCCTTGGCCCTACTCTTGATCATACTTCTCTTTGGAGCTGTCATTTATTTCTTTTTCAAGACCAATAAGGCAGCGGAGCAAAATAGGCTTTGGGCAGGGATGGCCAAGGAAACGGCCCACCAAATTGGCACACCATTATCATCACTTTTGGGATGGAACGAATTGTTGAAAGGGGAGGGTACCAATCCCGAGATAACCCATGAAATTGACAAGGACATTGATCGCCTTCAGACCATAACCGAGCGATTTTCCAAGATTGGGTCGCTCCCCAAATTAGAGGAGCACGATATTGTAAAAGAGACCAAAAACGCCTTTGAGTACCTTCAAAAACGAAGCTCAAAACTAATTCGTTTTTCATTTCATAGTCAAATTGATGAACTCACGGTACTCCTAAATCCATCGCTCTATAATTGGACCATTGAGAATTTGGTGAAGAACGGAATCGATGCGATGAAAGGCAAGGGCAGTATTGCCGTTGAAATTATGCCGGCCGGTAAATTTGTGAATATCCTCATTTCTGATACCGGGGGCGGCATCGCCAAAAGTGATTTTCAAACTATCTTTGACCCCGGGGTCACTTCCAAGAAAAGAGGCTGGGGGTTGGGCCTATCCCTTGTAAAGCGTATCATTGAAGAATACCACAAGGGAAAGGTAAAGGTACAATCCTCAAGCAAGGAGGGTACGGTAATGCAAATTTCGCTCAAAAGAATTCCGTAAATGGCAAAGAAAAAATTGGAGGTGATCAAAGAAACTGAACTGGGCAATAATTGTCCGGAATGTTACAATCAAAGTTTGCAGCTTTCCTTCTATCAAAGACACAAACTCGGTGTTCTTTACCATCGGACCACCAAGGAGGTGTCCCACCAAATCAAGTGTCAGAAGTGCCTTGAGGTCATCTATCCCGTTAAATGGACGGATGATATTGAACGTATTTTTGAATATTATCGAAAGACGGTGGTTCCCCAAAAAAGTCGTATCCGGTTTACCAAGTGGTTTTACCTGCTTGTATTGCTCAGCACTGCCATTTTAGGGGCTGCCATCGCGTATTCCCTGGGATGGCTATCGTTTTGAAATCGCTCGCTTGGGTACTTCATCCACAAACCTAGCCCTTAGCACTTGTTTTAAAGAATACACCCTTACCATCAACAGGTTGTGGTTCTAACACGGCGCATTGTTTGAAGTATTTATCGGGGTACACAACGAAAAGGATACTTTGGCCATCACTTCAGCATAGCTCAGTGCACCGGATCAACACAGGTACAAGGCCATGGTTTGCCAAGGGTTCACAATACCACTTTGGCCCGGATATCCCTGGAAATGGATTCAAAATCTTCCTTAGAGAGTGTTTCCTTATGTTGAAAAGTGGCATTGTGCATTCCCTGTAGGGGAATAAGGTGCACATGTACATGGGGTACTTCAAGACCTATAACGCTCATACCCACCCGTTCACAATCAATGGCTTCCTTAATGGCCAGGCCCACTTTTCTCGAAAACGCCATTAACCCCATATAGGTGGCCTCATCCAAATCCAGAATTTTGTCAACCTCTCTTTTGGGGACACAGAGCGTATGGCCCCTGGCATTGGGATTGATATCCAAAAATGCAAAAAAGTCATCATCCTCCGCTATCTTATAGCAAGGGATATCACCATTGATTAGTTTCGTGAAAATACTGGGCATATCTGACAGGTCTGGGGTTTATTCCCTGGTGATTTCCAATATCTCGAACTCAATGGTCCCATTGGGTACGGTTATCTTGGCCACATCGCCTACACTCTTTCCCAAAAGACCCTTGCCAATGGGTGAGCTTACCGAAATCTTTCCAGTCTTTAGATTGGCCTCACTTTCGGCAACCAAGGTATAGGCCATTTCCATGCCATTGGCCTTGTTCTTCAATTTTACCGTGGATAGGACCAGTACTTTGGAGGTATCCAATTGCGATTCATCAATGACCCGTGCATTGGCCACGACTTCCTCCAATTTTGATATTTTCATTTCCAAAAGGCCTTGGGCCTCCTTGGCAGCGTCATATTCAGCATTCTCAGAAAGGTCTCCCTTGTCCCGGGCTTCCGCAATGGCCTGGGAAGCCTTGGGACGCTCCACGTCCCTTAAATGGTCAAGTTCTTCCTTTAATTTTTTTAAACCTTCCGCCGTATAGTAGGATACCTTACTCATAACTTTTACGTTTAATAAAATGAACACATCTTGACTTCTTATGTATTTGTTACAAAATCCTGGAATTCCTGTCATTTTGGCAAGACAGGTTCGTTTGAATGGAAAAAGTCAAGACGGGTCCAATAAGAAAATCCCCTGCCATATCAGCTAACGCGCTGATTTTTTGAGAGGATTTAAAACAAATATAAGCAATTTTGCACAACTTTGTCCTTGTGTCTAAACTATGTATCACATGAAATTGAAAATGGCCATCTGCATGTTGTTTCTATTCCTCGCATGCAGCAAACAGAGTACGGAGAGAAATCCCTATCTCAATGAAATAGGGTTTCGCTTTGACATCAACCTCAACCTGCCCCTTTACAGCCCCCTGACCACCCTTGGCAATGCGGTATACATCAATAATGCCGCTGCCGGAATACGTGGTGTCTTTGTCATAAAGGTAAGCCAGGACCAATATCGTGCCTTTGAGGCCAGCTGTCCCAACCATGCCCCCAATGAGTGTTCCACCATGGGATTGAATGGACAACAGGTAACTTGTTCATGTGAGGACTATACCTACAGTCTTTTTAACGGGCTCTTGACCAACCCGCCTGAAGACGGTTCCCGGTACTACAATCTATTGGAATACCGTGCTACCTTCAATGGCAGTAATGTAGTGGCAATTTCAAATTGATCATATCTGGTTAAGAGGGTATAGGATTGTTTACGGTTTGGCAATATTCCAAAACATGTTGGGGAACAGGAACATTTTTGGGTACTTCCCCATCCGTAATTGGAGGGTCGGCCATTTGTCGTAAAGGTACAATTCCCGCCCAAAGGGGGAGTTTACAATCCTCAGGCTCATCCAGTACTCCTTCGGCCCTGATTTTTGCCGATGCCGTTTCAATGGCCATTTCA
>JBFOLQ010000524.1:0-9589 GCA_040830145.1 Flavobacteriaceae bacterium
ATTGGGCCGGTTCCACAGGAGCTGAAACATGGTCCATATTTTTGGGAACCCTTCATGCAAACAGGAATAATTATTGAAAATAATATCGGTCATGAATTTTAATAAATTTTGTCTTTATCTTTTAGGTTGTCTTTTCATTTCCTGTAGTTCGAAGAATACGATTGCAACTGTTATTGGTCAAATTGAGAACAAGGATTTTTCGATTTTTGACGACATATCAATCACTTACCGAAGTTCGGATATTTCAGGTAACCAGATATTTATGCTGGCAAAATCGAAATCTAATTGTAGACCTTACATAATTGAATACAATTCTACTAGTGGTGAAATATTCTCTTTGAGCGATGAATTGGTTTTGAAGTCCAAATCTTCAGATAAGTGTGCATTAAAAGAGGAAAAGGTGAGGGAACTATTTAATATATTCATTGATTTAGATTTTAGGTCGCTAGTCAAGGATAGTTCAGGATTATATATTGAACCAAAAAATATTGAACGCCCACTAGTTATATTTCGTCCCAATTCAGAAATAAATGAAGGTTCGCGTTACAGAGGAAAACTTTATGAAAGATTTGATGCTAATTGGTTTGTCTCCGTAAACTAAAATGAAAAACTAAGGTATAATATCGTGGGTACAGTGGTAAACTAGTTGACACTACACCAGAAGCAATGTCAAATCTGAAATATAAAATAACAATCTTAAACATCATATCCTATTCTTACATTTTGGGTTGTTTGGTGTATACAATTTTTAAATGGGAAATTTTATCGAAAGAAGAAGGTTGGGGAGTAGTCGCGATGTTTGGTTTAATTGCCATTGGTTTAATCCCACTACTAATTGATTTGGTTCTTCAAGCTTTTATTAAGAAGAAAACGACACTCAATATAATTGGTTTATTAGTGGCAATTGTCATTACAGTTTTCTTTTTACCATACATAAAGGCAACGTAATTTGGAAGAGGTCTACAGGAATGGAGGACAAGTTAATAGAAGCACTTTCAATTGATATGAAGAATTTTGGAAAGTACATTTTTATAATTGTCATTTTATTTTCGATGGAATCGTGCAAGTTCCTAGATTCTGAGGATTATCTTATTGCCAACAGTGGTTGGTTTATGGACACCATCGAATCCAACGGAAAGGATGTAAAATATCAGTTAATGGGAAATGCACTTATTTTTAGTGAAAAATATTGCAGTGTTCCTTTAACGCAAGTAGGCATGAATAAGGGGGATGATGAAGCCACATGGCATATTGATGAAGAAAATCATATAATAACGATTACTAGTAAGAACCCCTATTTTAATGGCACTTTCGAATTCTGTTTTAGGAATCATAAAGAGGACAATGTTGTGGAGCTGTACATGGTATCCGACAGCATAAGTATTCTTGCCCATTCTCCGAACAAGATGGAGAGTGGCCTATTGGAACTTCCTTTTTTATGCATTGATGAATGAGGGTAATGGGTCAAATTAGGGCATGGTAATACAAAATGTGCCAAGTGTTTAGGCTCCGCAAACAATGGATTATATCTACAATATACACGGATGGCTTAAATCCATCAATGACAAATTCCTTTAGAATCTATAAGTAGGATCAATATTATGTCGAACCCGCTACTCCAGTATATATATGTATATAATGCCATGGGTTCGGCCATTGATATTAATGAGGTGATAAAAAATGATATTTCTAAAAAGAAGATCTCCGGCAAAGTATCTAATACCG
The DNA here is from genome assembly GCA_040830145.1 of Flavobacteriaceae bacterium. Taxonomy (GTDB): domain Bacteria; phylum Bacteroidota; class Bacteroidia; order Flavobacteriales; family Flavobacteriaceae; genus JBFOLQ01. Next base: position 1,726 of record JBFOLQ010000524.1, read on the forward strand.
GAGGTTTTGATGTGTATTCTTCACTAATGACCTTTTTTGAAACTAGTGATAGTTTTTTTGTAAAGCTCAATGTAGCGGCAGTCAATATAGATTCTTCAGGCTTAAAAAGTAAATTGACCTTAAAAAGGGTGGATTCATTTATTTATAAAATCCACTTTTTTTTCAGTTTGTTCTTTATTTTGACCACTATATTCATTGCATTTTATATACTTATATCAACCAAAGGAGAGGAGAAAGTTTTAGAGTATTTTCTACTTCCATTTTTCGGAGTATTTTATCTTATTTTGATTGTATCAATAGGTAGCTCATCTGTTAAAAGTTTGAAGGCAAAAATTGAAAATTCCTTATCGAAGGAAAATATTAAACTTGAAAAGATCGAATAAAAATACGCTGCTCTCGGTAGTGTCCCAAAATAGTGCTTATAAAAAACGCTAATTAAAATATTGATTATCAATAAATTAATATAAAAACAGGCATTCAATTGAATGCCTGTTCTGGTTCTTAAACCTTTGGGAGCGACCATAAACAGGTTTGAGAGCTCCTTTTACATTTGCGTAGCGCTTACAGAGGGGATGACATTTCCAATGCCATACCTGGTCACAATCACGGCCGTTTCCTTGCATTTTGTGCCTTCATGTTTTATTCTATACAATCAACTACTTTGATATCAAAGAGTTGAAAAACCTAGATTCATCAATGTTTATTCGTAACCTATGGTTTCCCATCCTCAGAAATAGGGAACCGAATTTCCTTCTTTAAAAGGAGAAATAGGGAGTGGCTGGGCGGTAACTTGCCTGTGTTTTGACCGATTATTCACACGTATGAGAACCAATGATATCCCCTTCTTTATAGGTGACAAAAGAGCCATGATTTCCCTTGGACCGCTGTCGCCCAAAAAATACTGCACTTATTCGTGTCCATTTTGTTATGTCCATTCGGGATTTCTAAAGTATAAGAGCTGGGATATCCATAGCATAAAGCAGTGGCTCCATGCACATAAGGATGCATACGACATCATTTATGTAAGCGGGGATACGGACTCGTTCGCCAAACCAAGGACAGAGCTGGGCTTGCAATTACTGGAGAGCCTGGTAGCCTTTGATGTCGATGTGCTTTTCACAACCCGGCATGTGTTCCATACGGCCCATTTACGACGCATAAGGAAGCTAAGTGAAGCGTTGGCCAAAAAGGGAAACACACTGTTCGGTTGTGTGAGTGTGGCACAGCTGAACCATGGGTACTTGGAACCCAAGCCCATTAGGCCCCCGTTGGAAAGAATAGAGCAGTTAAGAAGGTTCAAGGAAGCGGGGCTTTGCACCATTTTGGCCATGAGGCCATTTCTCCCCGTTGTGCCAAAAGAAGAATATAGGGAGATCATCAACCTTTCGGAAGGGGCCTTTGATATTGCCTTGGGGGAATCTTGGTATGTGGACAACAAAGGCATCCTGGAAAAAAAGGTGTTCCATGGCATGGGGCAGGAAGATATTGTCTTTGAGGAATCCACTATGGATTTTGACGATAATGAGGATGTATGGAAAGTTTGGAAAGGGGAAGCGATAGAGGCATTGCTGCGCAAGATGGCCTCTGAGAAAGGCTTTCCTTTCTTCATGCGGAGCAGGCCCGCCATAGAATGGTACCGGAAATCCAAAAAACGGGGATAAATGGGCATTTTCATATCCTATTCCAGAAAGGACAGCAACCAAGCCGATTGGTTGTATGACCTCCTATCCTATGAGGGGCAGCATGTATTTATGGACAGGGAGTCCCTCAATCCCGGTATCAATTGGTCAGACCTCACTGAAAAGAACATAATGACATGTGATACCATGATACTCCTGTGGTCCATACACTCCGCCAGTTCCGCAATGGTGATGAGGGAGATTACAACGGCCCTCATGCACAAACGAAAGATTATACCCTGCCTGTTGGATTTGACCCCCATCACACCCTTGATCAAGGAGATCCAGACCATGGATTTTGACATGAGCGATGAATTCAGGCGTGACATACGGAAAGCCCTCAATATTCGGTCACACGAAGAGGAGAGCAACCTATCGTTTGAAAAGGCCAAAAGCGGATACTTAAAGGTCATCAACCAAGAGCATATGTACCTAAAGATCCTGGGTAAGGGGGGAAACTATGATATTGGGGACATATACATGCCCTTAAGAGTGCGATTTCAGACGGGTGAATCGGTACTGTATACCTTTTCGGCCGATGACCTCATCCAGTCCTCAATGAATAGGATTTCAATACTCGGGGCTCCAGGGGCCGGAAAGTCCACACTCTTGAAATACCTGACCTATAACATTTCAAAACACAATAAGGGCCTTCCCATCAATATAAAGATCAGTGAATTGATGAAGACCAATGATCCCCTCCATGCCTATATCTCAAAGATTATGAACAGGCATGTGGGTAGAAAGAGGGGAGAGACCATCTCTGAACATGAGAGCTTTTGTAGGGCGGGGACGGTCTTGATGTTGGATGGGTTTGATGAAATCATTGAGGCGGACAAGGAAGACTTCTTAAAGCGATTGGCCAGTTTTCAGACCGCACACCCCGATTGCATGATCATTGTTACATCTAGGTACTCGGGCTATATCGCCATTGAAGGTTTTGAAGTGGGCCGCATGGAGGAATTGTCCGAGGAGGACATAGAATCATACATTCGAGAGGCCTGTGATGCCCATGAGTGGGAAAATGTATGGAGCTTGATCAGAAATGACGCTAGGATATTTGAACTGGCCAAGACCCCATTCTTGCTGGCCATGATGGTATCATCGCCAGATGCCCTTGGACACAGGGCCACCCAAAGGGCATTGATTTTCAAGAGCTGTATCAGCTATCTTCTCAAGGAAGCCGATTGGGAAGAATCCCCGAGGAGACGGAAAAGGGAAGTCACCGAAAATCTAAGCAAGGTACTACTGCTGATCCTGAAAAAAATAGCGGTGCGGTTTTACAAGTTGGACAGCAACGAATCCTTTATGGAGGAAGAGGTCCTTTTCACCATAAAGGGGGTTATGGACAACAGCATGTCCCAATTGAAAATTCTAAACCTGATATGTGATTATACGGGACTGCTGCAGCGAATGGGCAAGGAGCTGTATTTCATCCATAGGTCTATTTGGGAGTACTTTGTGGCCGAGGGTATGCGGGACGAGAACCTGGATAACATTATCGTAAGGGCCAACATCCACATTTGGGAGGAACCGATCAGATTGTTTGTGGGCCTGACACCTGAGAGGGACCTAGAGGAAGTCCTTTCCAAGTTGTGGAAAGAAAATAAGGGTTTGGCTTTAAGGGCCATGACCGACCTTTCCTTTTTTCCTAAGGACCTGCTTGAGAAATTGCTCCTGAACCTTACCAAGGACGAGAGACTCAATGTGATAACACAGTTGGAAGAGAACTTGCTCATGATGAACAACACCCTGAACATCAAACGGACACTACTTGATACCCTGTCCCCATTGTTGCAGATTGAACGGAACTCCCAGGTGGTATATAGGGCGGTTCGCCTGTTGGAAGAGTATAATGAAACCTATGACTTTCCCGAGGTCGATAGATTGATCAAATTGACCCTTGACCTGGATAATTCCGAGCAACGGATGCGCAACTACCTCAATAGCCCCGAATTTAAACTGGCGTTCGTGTGCGTCCCAAAGGGACAATACTGGATGGGTACGGACAGGCGTAGCAGAACACCGGACGAGAGGCCTGAGCACTGTGTTGAGCTGAATGATTTCTGTATCTCAATATTTCCGGTGACAAACAAACTGTACTATGATTCCTTTCCGTTTGTGGAGAGTGACCGAAGGGAGGAACGGTCACATCATGATGACCAACCCGTGGTGTATGTGACCTGGTATGATGCCTATCTATTTGCCAAGTGGTTGGGCTGTGAGATTCCGACTGAGGCACAATGGGAATATGCGTGCAGGTCCGGTGGCGACGATGATGAGATTTTTTATGACAGTTCTAAGATCGCCGACTATGCTTGGTACATAGAAAACTCAGGCAATACGACCCATAAGGTGGGGCAGTTGAGGCCCAACTCAATGGGGGTCTACGATATGTTGGGCAATGTACGGGAATGGTGTCATGACTGGTTTTCGCCCACGTATTACGGAGAGTGCCATGGGAACGGTGTGGTCAAGGACCCAAAAGGAGTGGGGTCAACGGGCAAAAAGGTATTGAGGGGAGGGTGTTTTGATTGGAATGCCGCGAATTTGGTGCCTACCTATAGAAACTACAACCCGCCAAGCAACTCATATTTTGCCAATGGGTTCAGGCTTGTGTACAACAAGGATATAGAAACGTTAAACACTATCAAGAACGATGAAAAGTAAAGTAAGAATTGGAATCGTGGGCACCGGTGCCGGAATGCGGACCCATTTTCCAGCGTTTAAGGACCTGGCCGATATTGTGGGCATCGTAGGCCAGAAGTATGGAAAGACCAAGGAGATTGCCGAGAAACATGGGATTGACCATGTCTATTCTGACTATAGGGCCCTCTGTGATCGGGAGGATATAGACCTTGTCATCATAGCCACACCCAATGACCTGCACTTTGAACAGGTGAAATACGCCATCAAAAAGGGAAAACATGTACTAGCGGAAAAACCCCTTGTCCTTACCATCCCAGAAAATGAGGAACTCATTTCACTTGAAAAAGAGGCGGGGAATGGGCGTTTATTATTGGTGAACCACCAATTGAGATTCAACCCCTACATGGGCAAGATCAGGGAAATTATTGGGTCAAATAGCTTGGGTGAAATATATCATGCCCATATATTTCAACAGTCATCGGCCTTTAGCAAAAAAGATATGGAACCTTCGTGGAGTTTTGAAAGGGCCAAAGGGGGTGGGGTGAGATGGGCCATGGGATCGCATCTCTTGGATTTGGTGGGGTTTCTGTTTCCGAATGAGACCATTGAAAGGGGCATGGCCGATTCTGATTCGGTCATCGATAAGAGAAACAATCCGGAGTATCGGTGCCAGATGGAGGTGTCCAGCTTTTTTATCGCCAACCTTTCCATGGACAGTGGTATGAGTGTCCTCCTCTCTACCAATGCCGCATCCCTCGGAAAATCGGAGTTCTCGATATCCATCTATGGTACTGATGGTGAGATTCACTTTGATTTGGAAAACAAGTTGTCCATGAAACTGATCGGGGAAGCTGCCTTCCATAGTGTAGAAGTGGACCACGTCAAGGAAGAGGAACTTAAAAATGAAATTTCAATCTTCAGAAGTTCCTTTAAACATTTTGCGGGGTATATAATCAGTTGCATTGAGGAAAAAAACGGTAATACAGTGGATTACGCCCCAACGTTTAAGAATTCACTACAGCTGTTGCGAATATTGGAAGGGGCTAGAAAATCCAATGACAAAAAATCCAGTCCCTATTTTGAATTAAACTAAGGATGTACGGTGGTTTGGCCAGGGGTATACTAAGGGATGGGGTAACCTACCGTTCATTTTGTCTTCACCCATCCCATTTTTTTCGTGGCTTCCAGGGATACCATGGCAAACCGGCCAATGCCCCCTTGCCCATTTTTTAGTATATTGCTTATCATCAAAATGCGTATGGGAACAGTTAGGGGGGTATTCGTTGTATTTCTGTTGGTGTCCACGGCCCTTATGGGACAGGATCCACGGACGGAATGGCAGGCAAATCACATTACGGAAAGCACGGTTGATTTTTTTCATCCGTCTTCATCAAAAGATTTGCCGTTCAAGGCTTCCATTACCTTTCAGGGAGAGACTGAGGGGGACCCCAAAAAATATGTTTTCATCTTACGGTTTTATGAGACCATGAATGTGAAGTTCGTAAACAGCGTTCATGAAACCCAGAGCCGGTACACTATCATCTATTACTTGCCCTATAAGGATTTTGACTTCTACTATGACCTCTATGATCGGAGTTGGGAAATGTTGCGAATCAGATATTTTAAGAACGCTGATTGGGAAAACCTTAAGGTCATCCAAGAAAAACAATGACAGCCCTGGGGCGCGTTACGGGCCCAATATATTCTTCAATACGATATGTTCATACCCTATGGTTGGGGACCAAATAGGTCAATGACCTCCTTGGGAATCCGGATGGGCCGGCGGGTGGTGGCATCCAAACAGCACCAATCGGTAACGGCGGTTAAAAGGGGCGTTGCCTCCTCATTTTCCAGGGTCATCTGTATTACCCGCTGCGATAGGGCCCCCTTGCTTCCCCCAATATGGGTACCCACCCTAATGCGGTCATGGAGTTGGGCGGCCCCTAGGTAGGTAATACGGTGTTCCTTGACCACCCATAACAGTTGGCGTTGCATGTGCGGTGGGGCCACCGCCTGCCAGTGTTCCTGGGCGATATCCTGCATCCACTGCACATAGCGTACATTGTTGACATGGGCCAGTTCGTCCAGGTCCCCCTGGGCCACCACAATGGTCTTTTCGTAACGTTCCACGCCTATTTTTTTACTAGGGTCACCTCAAAGAGCTTGTCCCAATCCTTCCCGGTCACAAAAAAGGTCTTTCGTTCAGGATGGTAGGCAATACCGTTAAGGACATTATCGTGATCGTTCCATTGCGGGGTCTTGGTGACCTTATTGCTCAATCCCCCAAAATTCACTACTCCCTCAATGGCGCCACTTTTGGGATCAATGATCATGACCCCTGATTTTTGGTAAACGTTGGCATAGATTTTTCCATCCACATACTCCAATTCATTGGCATTTTTAAAGAGGGATTTGTTGGTGGCAATCTCAATATGGCCCTCTTCCACCAAGGTGTCGGGATTGAGGATCCATATGCGTTCGGTGCCATCACTTTTAAATAGTTGGGAGCCGTTATTACAGAGGCCCCAACCCTCCTTGCTTTCCCCATAGTGGAAATTATCTATTTTTTGAAACCCGTTGAGCTCGTAGATATAGCCTATTTTTTTCTGCCAGGTTAGTTGGTACACCTTATTGTTCATAATGGTAAGCCCCTCACCAAAGACGGTATTGTCCAGGGCCACTTGCTCCAGCACCTCCCCGGTCTTAAAATCTACTTTCCGGAGGGAGGAGCGCCCCCGTTTGCCCGTGCTTTCATATAGCACGCCCTCGTGGAACTCCAGTCCCTGGGTGTAGGCCTGGGTGTCGTGGGGGTATTCGTTGATGATTTCATAGGTGTACAGCTCAGGGGCCTTGGACGATAACACCACAATGGCCTTGTTGATTTCAGAAACGGTGCCGTCATGTGTTATTTTGGCCGTCAATTGCTTGTTCCCCAGGGTAGCCGCCTTTAGGGTAATGGTCCCATTCTCGACCGGGGTTTCCACACCATCCACAAAATACGTGACTTTCTCAATGGCCCTATTCTTTTTATTTTGGATGGATATGGGGGAACTGCTATGGTTTTGCAATTTGTTCCCCGTTCCCAGCGTGATCTCAAAAAGTTCGGAAGGCGGCGTATTGCCACTGCCGCAGGCTAGGAAAAAAACCGATAGACCGCCTAAGGCCCATGCTTTAAAAGTACCCATATCTTGTTTTTGTACCCCAAAAATATAAATAGAAGTGGTTTTAACCATTTGGAAGGACCAAAATTAGGCCACCTACCCGTGAAACTGGATGCAAATGGTACAGTTTTCTTTCGTTCTCGATGGCCTGCACCCCAAACCCCAAACCCCGAACTTCAAACTCCAAATCCTAAACTCCAAATCCTAAACTCCAAATCCCAAACTCCAAATCCCAAATCCCAAGCACCCAACATCCAACACCCAGCATCGGGCTTCCAACATTACGCATCCAACGCCAAACACCGAACTTCAAATTCCAAACTCCAAACTCCAAATCCCAAGCACCCAACACCGAGCTTCAAACATCACACATCC
>JBFOLQ010000525.1:0-2973 GCA_040830145.1 Flavobacteriaceae bacterium
ATTCCCATTTATGCCAATGTTTGATAGGCGATTAAAGCAACAAGATAGGCAAAAAGACTCATAAATACCAATTGTGCCAAGGGCCATTTCCAGCTGTTGGTCTCACGTTTTACTATCGCCAAGGTACTCATGCATTGCATGGCAAAGGCGTAGAACAACAATAGGGATAGGCCCGATGCCAAATTGAAAAGTGGTTTCTTCGTGACTGGATTCAATTCAGCGGCCATGCGATGCTTAATGGTCTCCTCCTCATCACTGCCCACACTATAAATGGTGGCCAGTGTTCCTACAAAAACTTCACGCGCCGCAAATGAGGTAAGGACGGCAATACCGATTTTCCAATCGTACCCCAAGGGTTGTACTATCGGTTCTATCGCTTTTCCCATATACCCAATGAACGAATGTTCCAATTTATGACTGGCGATCTCCTGGTCCACAATTCTATGGTACAATTCCTTGTCCCTCAATAATAGGGAATCCCTAATGGCACTTATATCAGAGGCGCCTGTGCGTAAGGCACCATCCTTCAAAGCGAACGTATACTGTTCCATGTGCTTTGCAATATAGGCCTCACTGTATGGTGAAAAACCTTCGGTGGCAATACGTTTGTTTACAATCTCCTCTGCATTCTGGAATTCATCACTAATGCCATTGGATCCCAAAAACCAAAGAACGACCGATATGGCCAAAATGATTTTTCCCGCTCCCAGGACAAAGCTCTTCGTTTTTTCCCAAACGGTATAGACTACATTTTTCAAAAGGGGCCATTTATAATTTGGCATCTCAATCACAAAAAAGCTACGGCTTTTGATTTTGAGGACCTTATTGAGGACCATGGCCGATCCCATGGCGGCCGCAAAACCAAGGAGGTAAAGTAACATAAGCGTCAACGCCTGATAGCTCAACCCCAAAAACCGGCCTTGGGGTATCACCAAGGAAATTATGATCAGGTATACGGGTAACCGTGCCGAACAGGTTACAAATGGTGTCACCAAAATGGTGATGAGCCGTTCCCTCCAACTTTCAATATTACGTGTCGCCATTACGGCGGGAATGGCACAGGCCATGCCCGACATCAAGGGAACCACACTCTTACCACTAAGGCCGAAGGGCCGCATGATCCGGTCCATAAGGAACACTACCCGACTCATATACCCTGATTCCTCCAAGAGCGCAATGAAAAAGAACAAAAAGGCAATTTGGGGGATAAAAATGACAATGCCCCCAATACCTGCGAGAATGCCCTCTGCAATCAGGTCAGTAAACACTCCTGGTGGCAGTGTATTCTTGACCCACTCACTGGCCGAGGCAAAAAAGCCATCAATGACATCCTGCGGATATCCACTCCAATCATAGATGGCCTGAAAAATGGTCAATAATATCGCTAAGAATATTAGGTAGCCCCAAACCTTATGGGTCAAAATCTTATCAACTGTGGCCCTAAGGCCCTTGGCCGCCTTTATATCCACACTATAGGCCTTCTTTAGAATGCCATTGATAAATTGGTATCGTAAAATAGTTTCCCGTTGTTGCAGTCGCTTCAGTTCGGATTTTGACTTTGTGGGGAAAGTGGACGCCTCTGTCAGTGATTTTTTATCGACCGACATAAAGTTTACATCCTGGGTGATGACCAGCCATAATTTGTACAGGTCATGTTTGGGGAATGTAGTTTTTAACCTTTCAAAATAATCGGGGGCGATGGTGGCTGCATCCAAACTTGGGTTTCGTGACAACTGCCTATAATCGGCAATAAGTTCCTTGATTCGGTCTATCCCCGTACCTTTTCGGGTACTTACCAAAGCTATCTTGGTATCCAATTTTTCCTCGAGGAGCGCAATATCAACGGATATCCCCTTCCGCCGCATGCGATCCGCCATATTGATGACCAACAAGGTAGGAATCCGCAAATCCTTAATTTGGGTAAAGAGAAGTAGGTTGCGCTTGAGGTTCTCAACATCCGAAATCACCAGAGCCACGTCTGGATGATTTTTATCGTTCTTGTTCAAAAGCAATTCAACGGCCACACTTTCATCCATGGAAGTGGTGTTGAGGCTATAGGTCCCCGGAAGATCAATAATGTGGGCCTTGACCCCACGTGGTAACTTACAGACACCCTCTTTTTTTTCCACCGTTATCCCCGGATAATTGCCCACCTTTTGGTTAAGGCCCGTAAGTCGGTTAAAAACGGACGTCTTGCCCGTATTGGGATTCCCTATGAGCGCTACGTTTATCTGTTTACTCATAAGGTAGGGGCATCTTCAATAAGGTTAATTTGTATCAAACGTGCCATGGAACGACGAATGGCAATATGGGTGCCGTTGACATTGATATATATGGGATCTTGTAATGGGGCAATTTGCACCAGCTCCACCATGTTCCCTGGCAAACAGCCCAACTCCAATAATTTTACGGGAAGCACATCACCGGAAAATTCCGTAATGATTCCTTTCTCACCGCGTTTTAGTTGGGCTACTGTAATCGCCAAATTATTTAGATTGATTTTAAGTAAGCGCAAATGTAAGGGGTAACCCCTCAAATTCCAAAAAAAGCGACTCCCCAAATCCCATTATTTTCCCAAGTCGAAAGGCCACTACTTGGAATAGGATGCCTTTAAAATAGCAATGTCCTTTAAAAGTCTTTCAATCTCAGCTTCTTTTGTGCCGTCATAAAACCCACGAATACGGCGTTCTTTGTCAACCAGGATAAAGTTCTCGGTATGGATCATATCGTAGGGGCCACCATCGCCATCATCCTTCACGGCCAAATATGATTTGCGGGCCAATTCATAGATATGCCCTTTGTCTCCAGTAACCAAATTCCATTTGCTGTCAACCACCCCCTTTTCAAGTGCATACTTTTTGAGCTGGGGCACCGAATCTATATGGGGGGTAACCGAATGTGACAATAACAACACCTCATCATCCGTTTTGATCCTTTCCTGTATATCTGCCATATTCTTGGTCATAATAGGAC
>JBFOLQ010000526.1:0-7079 GCA_040830145.1 Flavobacteriaceae bacterium
GATGAGTATTTTTTCGCCCCCTTTTTTAATGATGAGTTTGCTGCTTATGGTATCTAGTTTGTGAAGCTCATAAATGTCTTTGGCATATAAAAGACCAATGACTATAAAGCTTAATAATAAGGTTATTGAAAGCCCAACAAATAAATGATAAATCTCAAAGTCCTCACCAACCAGCCAGTTGACCAGAAAATATAGTGGAATATATAGAAGGATGATAAACCCTAAGGAGGTTAAAAAGAAATACGTTATAAGCCGAATATCCAATTGGTTTGAAAAATGGTTTTTTTTAAACCATCTAAAAGTGAGTTCCGTGATTAATAAGATTAGGGTTCCTATCAAAAGTGTAACCATAATTGAAAATGCGGGGAAGCTGTAAGAGGAACTAAAAGGAAAATTATCAATATCCGTTAAGTGGTTGACAATTAACGCAAGAACGCATAGAATAAGTGATTTTTGTATTAGAGAAGTTGATTTTTTCACAGGTTTATTTGGTTGTTACTTTTTGGTTTCAAAGCCTGTTTATACTGTATTCGATTGAATTTTATAGTGGACAATCGTACCATTTTCCTATGACCCATAACAGAACCCATGGTCCTTTGAAGGTTGCCTACGTGCATTTATCCAGGCGACCTACCTTTCCGTGCCCCCTCTTTTGGGTACCATGTTGAATTTTCCCCCGTAATCTTTGAACCGATGAATAAAACTGGAGTCATAGTTGAAAACAATACAGCTCGAAATGCTTCCTCTCAATTCAAACCATCCCAATCATTTTTCCAATTTAATTTCTAAATAGGGTCTAAGATACAATTACAGGTGGAAGTTCATCACAGTAAAAAAATCAAAAAAATCCCTGCCCATCAAAATACTGGGGTTCTATAATACTTTATGGGGAAAATTTTAGATATTTGCAGCCCTCAAAGTTTTTGGTTTTTGCCAAAACTGTTTTTGGTTATTGACAAATTGTAAATGAAGGGTACGCTATGGTGTAGCCTTTTATGCATATATCTATATGCCCACGTGGTGGAACTGGTAGACACGCCATCTTGAGGGGGTGGTGGGAGCAATCCCGTGGAAGTTCGAATCTTCTCGTGGGCACAGTAAATGAGGGTGTCTTACATAAGACACCCTTATTTTATTGGGAGGTTTATGGGGCTCCCCTTCATTCCCATTTTGCACTGGTTGTAAATTATTTCCTGTTTTTTCTTTTTAGCGCGACAAACAATACGGTACCTAAAAGAATAAAGGGCCAGCCATAAATCAATCCCAAAAAAATTGTTTCAATCAAGTTCCAACCAAACGACAGCCCTTCTTTTGTTTTGGAAAGAAAGGACCGGGAATAACTTTCGGGTTCTTCCTTGTAATTGACAGTTTCATACAGATCTACCTTGATGGTGCTATAGGCAATTCTATTGGTCAAATAGTGTAACTTACCGGTGGCAGCTTCTATTTCTTCTTGAATGGCCCCTATTTTTTCTTCAGCTTCAAGAATATCCTGTATACTTCCTGTCTTTTTCCTCAGGATGTTCTCATAGCGTTGCTTAATTTCCATTTTGGTCCTTAAACGGGATTGCAGATCAATATATTTTTCAGTAACATCTTCAGATGTTATATTTTGATAATCAATGAACTCTGCGACAATTTCTATGGAATCCAATAGTTTACTGAATTCCTTTTGGGGTATTTTGACAGTAAATCTATTTTCTATCTGATGCTTTGTGTTTTGAAAGCGTTGGTCCGCAATGTATCCGTTGGCCTGTTTCACGATGGCACTAATTTTTTTTGTGGCGGATGTAACGTTTTTCACCTTGTATCTAACTTCTGCTGTCTTGATGATCTTTACATTTTGTAAGGGATTGTTCAAAGTTTTGTTTGTGCCTTCCACCACTTGAAAATCATCAGAAACTGCGACCTCCTTCATGGCTACATTCATTTTGGATGGTTCTGAATTACAGGCTGCAATAAATAGGGTGAATATCGTAATGCCCAACGTTTTTATAAGGGATTTTGATTTGTTAGTCTTCATAGTTTTATACTTTTAAAAATTGATGGACCAAACTTAAATCGCCGACTTATTGTTCTTTTGAAAACCGTTTGAAAATACATTGTAAATTAATTTACAATAAATAAGTAATTGATTATCAATAAAATATAATAATTGACATCTGAGGATAAGAGATTGTTTGAGTGTTTGAGGCAAGCTACGGCCAGTACATTTTTAACGCGCCATAGCGCACCTGCCAATATCAGGGATTGGAAAGGAGGGGACATTGTGGCCTTTCAAGAGGACTTATTTGCGAACGTGAACACCTCCGTAAGCGAAAAATGGTTCTATACCTACATGAAGAATGATGCGCATAAGTTGCCTCGAATAGATATGCTTAATTTATTGAGTACGTATGCTGGCTATCAAAATTGGAATGACTTTAAGGCAAGACATTCTGATGTATGGGAGAAATCGGAAAGGGAAGGAGGTGCAAAGAAGTATGTGTCGTTGCTCGTGGTCGCCTTGGTAGTTGTAGGGATTTATTATCTGATGGTGCACAGGGAGAATGACTTTGAGTTCTGCTTTGTGGATGAAACCAAAAATGAAGCGGTGCATTCCTATCTCAATATCAAAATTCTAAAGGAGGACGAGACGCCGCTATATTTCAAAACGGATAGCGTGGGGTGTTTCAGGTATAAAACACGGGATGACTTAATACGTTTCGTAGTACAATCACCTTATTATAAAACTGATACCATAATTAGGTCTGTGGAAAGTTCCAACGGTAGTATCATTAAGCTCATTACGGATGATTATGCCCTAATGCTTCATTATTATTCCAACGGAAATGTACAGGACTGGAAGGAAAGGAAACGGCAACTACAAACCTTACTCGCGGACGATGCCCAAATCTATCAGGTGTATCCGGGTGGAATAGGAATTGAGCTTTACACTAAAAAGGAGTTCATTCATAAACTGACAACACCTACCAATAGCCTTAAGAACATTCAAATTATTGATAGGGCCTACAGTGAGGGAAAAGTAATAAGATTAAAATTCATTGTAAAGTGAGGAAATTATTTTTAATAGCGGTGTTATGTGTAATTGGATCGTGTGGTCATGAAAACAATTACAAAGTAAAGGAGCCTGCCGTAGTTTTTGAAGCGGAGGTTCATACGCCTGACGTCAATAAGGAAAAGGAAGTCTTTGGATATCAAGTAATGGCCACCCAAAAGCTCCAAGACTATTTTGATTTGGCCCTTTTAAAGGAAAATTTTCCGGATTTTAAGGATAACATTGATACGCAGCTGAACAAATTAATAAACGACACAACTTCCATTCCGGAAGAAATGACCAAAGTCCATATCAAAAATGTCCAACAAATAGGGAAGGACTTGGTCATATCAGATTCCATTAAAATGATTAGGTTGAGTTTTGATATTGTTTCCAATGGTCTTATCAGAAAAGACACAATAACCGCAGAAGTAAGTACCCGGAGAATCTCTATTGGGGACGAAAATGTGATTGGAACCAAGATGAGATTTCTAAGGGATTAAATTAATTACACCCACATTCTGATTGCTTTTCTTTGTTTTGGCGCGGAAGACCAAATAAAATATGGGTATGGATTGGCCCTGTTCAAGGTATTTTATCTCCAAAGGCTAAAATTCCCCATATAATCCTTTCGGTAGTGTTCCTTCCTCACCCTTACAATGTACCAATAATCTCCCGAGGGGAGGTCTTTGCCCCTGTATCGGCCATCCCATTTTTCACCTGGGGGTAAATCCAATAGTTTTCTACCCTGCCTATCGTAGATTTCAATAATGGATTCTGGGAAGTTCTCAATACGTCTGGGACTCCATCCTTCGTTGAAGCTGTCACCATTGGGGCTGAAGAAATTTGGAATGACAATCCCGGTGAATTCCATGGGTACTTCCAATGCAAGGGTACAACCAAGTTGATGATCCAGTACCGTGACCGTATAGGTCCTGGTCTCCGTGATAAAGTGTTGATTGTCCTTGGAAAATTCCCCACCATCATAGGAATAGAGATATTCCCCACTTCCTCCGGTGACCACGGGTACAATGGTGTCTGGAACCGATTCGTCCAGGGTTACTGAAATGGGCTGCGGAGGGGCAACGATCACTTGGCCCAGGATATTGAGGCATCCCTTGCTGTTGAGGACCTCTACTTGATATGTCCCATAGTCAACATTTGCGAATTGTGGTTCCAAGGAATCCATTAATCGATCATTGACATCACGCAAACTGAACAAAGTGCTTGCTAATTCCTCAGTAACATTAAGCAGTTGAATGTCTACCACATTTTGGGTGCCATTGGTACCTTCCTGGCAATAATAGTTGACTTTAAGCTCAGCTTTCAATGTCTCAAAGATTCCAATTTTAAAAGTGTTTGTGAGTGCCTGACAGTTGCTTCCCCCCAAAGTAGAGATATCGATTCTGCGAAACCAGGTTTCCCCTTCCATGGGCAAGGGGTCATATACTTCGGCCGTGGCCCCGGGAATGTCATTGAAATCCTTCCCATTGGTACTAAGCTGCCATTGGTAGGTAATGGTACCATCAGCGATGGTTGGTGATTCGATTATAAAAGCCTCGGGGTCATCTCCATCACAGATAGCCTCTTCATTGCGAATGACTCCCGAGGCCAAGTTGTTTACTTTTATGTGTATGGTATTTGTGGTCTGGCTACACTGTATATTGTCAAGGATGGAAATATCCACGCGCCTATACCATCCATCCTGATTTAGTTCCCCAGGTTGGAAGGAGGGGGCCGTAGCTTGGGGAATAGGGGCAAAGTCAATACCGTTGGAGCTTGATTCCCAGGTATGGGAGATATTTCCGTCGGCCGCCACGGCGGTTATTTCCTGAATGGGGGCGGGAATGTCGCCCATACAGATGGTTTGGTCCCCCTCTAAGACGCCAGCAGTAATATCATTGATAGTGATTTTGATCGTATTGGTGATTGCTGTACACATTTGTCCGTTAAGTGTGGATGTGTCCAACCTCCTGACCCAGGTCTCTTGGGTCAGGGAACCTAAGGAGACCGAACTGGCCTTTTCGTTGGGGATATCCCCAAAATTAATGCCATCGGTGCTTGATTGCCATTGGTGGGTCAATGTTCCTTCTAAGTTGGTGGCCGTTTCTTCCACAATGGCCAAAGGGGTGTCTCCCTGGCAAATGGTCTGGTTTCCCTTGACCCTTCCCGCAATCACGGTATTGACATCAATTTTAATGCTATTGGTTATAGTATGGCACAAATGTCCATTTAAGATTGATGTATCCACCCTTCTGAACCAAATGTCCTGGAAAGCGACGGGAGGGTCAAAAGTGGCATTTATTTCTCCCGGCAGGTCCGCGAAATTGGTCCCATCCCCACTTGATTGCCATTGGTGGGAAAGGCGGCCGTCGACCATTGCCGTTGACACAATGTCTATGGGAAGGGGGTCATCCCCGGAACAAATGGTCTGACCCACTAAAATGGCGGGGGCCATATTATTTACAGTAACCTTGATGACATTTGTAGGGGTGCCGCAATCCACCCCATTAAAGGTGGAAATGTCCCATCTTCGGTACCAAGTGTCTACCATTAACCCCGATGGGCCAAAAGAGGTGTCCGTTGCATTGGGGATATCGGTAAAGCTGGTGCCATCCTCGCTTTGTTGCCATTGATGGGCAATGATGCCATTGGCTGTTGCCGCAATGGTCTCGGCAAAGGCTTGGGGAGAAGTTCCCTCACATATGGTCTGTTCCCCTGTTATGACCCCTGGGGTTAGATTGTGCAGGGTAATACGTATGCTATTGGTGGCAAGATTGCAACTGACCCCGTTCAACGTGGAAATGTCCATTCTACGGAACCAGGTATCCACGGTCAAGGCACTAGGGTCAAATACGTTTGATGTGGCCCCGGAAATATCCGTAAATGTATTGCCATCCGTACTTTGTTGCCATTGATGGCTTACGGTTCCATCTGCTGCGGTTGGGGTGGCTTCAGTGAACATATCGGGATCGTTCCCACAATTGGCGGAATTGGATGCGATTGCCCCTGCAGTCATATTGTTAATGGACAATATGGCTGGGTCAGAGGTGAAAACCAAGCATTTATTCTCAGGGCTTGTGACTATGACCCGATAGGTAGTATTGTCTTGGGCATTATCGTTGGTGTTGATATGTAAGGTATGGGTATTGGTCCCAGAAAATACGTTTCCATCCCCTATATCATTGAACTGTGAGCCATTAAACTGTTGCCACTGGTAGGTGATATTGTTTCCTGTTACGACAACGGAAAAGTCAACGGTATCCCCTTCACAGGCGGTGATGTCATGGGGGTGGTCCGTAATGCTAAAGGCATTTGAAGTGTCTTGGGTAACGTAGGTGTTGGTGCCTGAATACCCTCCTTGGTTCTGTACCAAACCTAGGTTATTGACATTTAGGGGGGAGTTGCCCAGAAATCCATCACCATCAAGGTCCTGATGACCGGCCTCTATACCGTCGGCGCAGCCATCATTGTCACTATCAAGGTCAATAAAATTGGGTTGGCCATGGGAGTCTGAGTTGATGGGGATAAGACCTTCCCCGGCACCCGGTGTGGACTCATAAATATCATATAACCCATTACCATCACTGTCCGTAGTATCGGTAGGGGCCACGTAGGTGGCCAATGCTTGGGCCTCCACATTGTCTAAAATGCCATCGTTGTCGGAATCTTGATCCACCTGATTGCCCAGTCCGTCCTGGTCAAAGTCGACCGTGGGACACGTACTGTCCACAAAGGTTTGGGGAGGGAAATTAAAATCGAGTCGTAACTCCGGAAGGTTTAAGTCCCCACAATTAAAACTGGTTCTGATCATCTCAATTTCCAGGCGAATCTGAAATGTGGATGTAGTAGGGGTGAAGGTATAGGAGCTCCGCACGCCAGTGAAATTATTGTCGACTGTGGCCCTTTGGGAACCTGCTATCTGTAGCTTTCCAATAGACCTCCCATTCCCGGCCCAATGCTGATTGACACTTGATAGGTTGAAATTAACGGTCAAGGGGACACCTGGCTTGCACGTAACGTCCCAAAAGGCCCAGTACGC
>JBFOLQ010000527.1:0-2843 GCA_040830145.1 Flavobacteriaceae bacterium
AAAGATATCCTCGTCAACCTGGTAATCCTCGGGCTGTCCCATAATGGTAATGATGGCATCCACTTCCTTCAGCGTAATGACCTGCCGTTCATTTTCCATTTTCTCGGTGAACAACTCGGCGATTCGGGCTTCGATATCCGCCAGTATTTCATCGCTGCCGGGTGTATTGGCAAACGAGCGTTTGATGGCCTCCAAATAGCGCTGCATCTTGTTATATGCGTTTTCATCCATATGAAAAAGCATATTTGCCAGATTTATATTGACTGTTTTGTTCATTGTTTACTTTTTTTTAGGATTGGTGACCAAATTGGTGGCGTTTCGAAGTTCATCCCAAGTGGCATCTAGCTCTTTGAGAAATAACTTACCGGTTTCGGTAAGGGTATAATATTTGCGGGGCGGTCCCGAGGTACTCTCTTCCCATCGGTAGTTCAACAGTCCTGCATTCTTGAGTCTGGTCAATAGGGGATAGATGGTCCCTTCTACTACCAGCATTTTGGCATCTTTCAGCGTATTGAGGATCTCAGAGGCATACTTGTCCTGTCCGTTTAGGATGGAAAGTATGCAATACTCCAGAACCCCTTTTCGCATTTGTGCCTTGGTGTTTTCTACGTTCATACTATTGGCCCCTGACCTCTTTTGACGTCCCCGTAGGGGAAGGGGTGCTGTTTGGGGTGGATTTAAATTAAACTTCATTTTTTTGATTGATGAATAAACCCCTTGGGCGTGATGAGTGCCCGGGTCTGATGATTACTGATTTTCCATATTAACCACAATTCGTTTATTAATATTCCCTTCTCTTGCTCCATTTGTGCTTACCCAATAATTCATTGTTTCTATTAGCTAAATCTGAGAGCATGTCATTGATTTTTGTTTTGTTCAACCATTGCCCGTTGACAAAGACGCCATGGATGTCCCTTGTATTGCGTATGTCTTCAAGCGGATTGGAATTCAGCAACACAAGGTCGGCATACTTATCCTTTTCAACAGTTCCCACCTTTTTGTCAATACCGAGCCATTCCGATGGTAAGCGGGTAGCTGCCAACAGGGTTTCTTCATTGGTCATGCCGGCATCGACCAGTAACGCTAGCTCATCGTGGAGCGAAAAGCCAGTTACTATACCCGAGGTGCCGGCATCGGTGCCTGCTACCATGGGGACGCCTTCTTTTTTAAAAGCTTTGACCAATTCTTTGTGAAAGGCTATCAAGGTATCCGTATAAGCCACAAATTGTGGGCTGGTGTTCTTGTTATATTGGTTTGCAGTGAGCCACTTATCTTGTAAAATAGCGGGAACATATTTGAGCGATTCCATCGAGCGGATTCCTTCCAGGGAACGCGCTTGCTCTCCAATACGTACCATCGCTATTAAGTTGGGAGTAACCCATGTGTTGTTTTTTTTGGCCATCCGGGCAAAATATTCCGCTTCTTCCTTTGTTTTGTTGTTGGTTTGCTTGGCAAATTCCTCGGCATGAGCCACGAGACCAAAATTTGGGATAAAAGCTTCTTCCGTTTTTCCTTCGAATACCATGGGAATATGCCCAACAATCTTTAATCCCTGTTCTTCGGCTTCCTCGACGATTGCTTTAAAGGATTCGACATTCAAATGGGAATACACTTTTATAAAATTGTATCCTTCCGCTTTGGCACTTCTGACGGCCTGACGCGCATCCGGGGCATTGTTTACGATTCGCCCCCCATTCTTGGAATCACCGCCATTGAGTACCGGGGCTATGGCCATTCGGGGACCTATTACCTTGCCTTTTGCGATTTCATTCCGTTGCGCAAAATGTGCTACCCTTCCGTCAAGTTCAAATATGGTGGTCACCCCATTTGCGATATGCGTGGTCATAACGTCTTGGGTGTCCATAAAATAGGTGGCTCCCTGGGTAGGTGAATTTCCTCTTAGGTTGATATCGGCATTTGTGTGTACATGCATATCCATCAATCCTGGAATCAGCCATTTTCCGGTGCCATCGATTATTTTTGCCCCACTTGGGACTGTCTCGTTAATCGATATGATTTTTCTCCCGTTGATTACTACAGTCGCACTTTCAATGGTTGTTTGCTCTGTTGTCATTGGAATGATATTGACATTTTTGATGACAATGGTACCTTTTTCATTACCATTGCCTTCCTCAACCTTCTTAGACATTGGTTTTGAGCAACTGACAAAGGCCAAAGCAACAATCCAACCTATAATTTGCAATGATGTTCTTGAACAAGCGTACATCTCTAAAATTGATTTAATGTAAACTGATAATCCGCGTCATTTGCCACTGATCGCCCGTTTGTTTCCAAATGGCGACAAAGCGACTCTTCTTTGAAGGGGTACCCTCTGGTTCGGCATGGTTCCTAAATTGATGCAGTCCCACAACGGCTGCCCCATATCCGGGAATGGGACTTACCTCCAAGCTCCCTGACACTAGGGTCCGCGTAACTTTTCCGCAGATATTTTTCTCAATGGATTCCAGAATCTCTTGCTTGGAAGTGGCCAGTCCGCCTTGATCATGATAAAACTCAAGGTCTTCAGATATAAGTGTGGCCTGGGTCTCCATATCACAATTGTTGTAGGCGTCAAAGAATAGTTTGTCCAAAGCCAGCATCGTAGCATGCAGATTCGTGTCTTTTTCTTTCCCAAAATGTACATCCAATGCATCAAAGTGCGCGGATGCCGTAAGGGTGAGCAATGACAGAGGAGCCAAAATACCGACTATCCAAGTTTTATAGGTCTTTGTTTGTATCATACGTGTAATAAATTAAGGTCGATTGGATTTGTATTGGTCCATAACCCTTATAGTGGTACCTAACTTATGTGCTAGCCGAATATTATATGCTTTCTTATCTAA
>JBFOLQ010000528.1:0-3050 GCA_040830145.1 Flavobacteriaceae bacterium
GAACTGGTAGCCATAATGGGTTCTTCGGGCTCTGGCAAGTCCACTTGGTTGAACATTCTGGGGATGTTGGATGAGGCCGATTCTGGGGAATATACCTTGGACGGGGTGCCCATAAAGAACCTGAATGAGACCAAGGCAGCCAAATATCGAAACAAATTCCTTGGGTTTATCTTTCAGTCATTTAACCTGATCAATTATAAAAGTGCCATGGAAAATGTGGCATTGCCCCTATATTACCAGGGAGTGGGCCGTAAGGAACGGGAACAGAAGGCCCTGAACTACCTTGAAAGGGTAGGTCTCAGGGAATGGGCCGGTCATTTGCCCAGCGAACTGTCAGGGGGGCAGAAACAGCGGGTCGCCATTGCAAGGGCCATGGCTGCGGAACCCAAAGTATTGCTGGCCGATGAACCTACGGGAGCCTTGGATAGTACAACCTCTTATGAGGTGATGGACCTCATCCAAAAAATCAACGACGAGGGCAATACCATTCTGGTCGTGACCCACGAGAAGGACATTGCCCATATGTGTAAACGAATTGTTCACCTTAAGGATGGGGTGATTGTCAAAGACGAAAAGGTAGAACAGGTAAGGGCTTCGGAATATGTTCAGTAGGGACACTTGGAAAGAGATTTTTCAAACCATAGGCAAAAATAAACTGCGGACATTTTTGTCAGGCTTTACCGTGGCTTTGGGTATCCTGATTTTTGTAGTATTGTTTGGTTTGGGCAATGGTCTCAAGAATACCTTTCAGGAGTTTTTTGGGGATGATGCCACCAATGTGTTCTTTATTTTTCCAGGGACTACCACCCAACCCTATAAAGGGTACAAATCGAACCGGCGGATTGAGTTTGAGAACAGTGATTTGGCCGATATTGAAAAGAACTTTGAAATGTTCTTGGAGTATATTACTCCCAGAATATCCAGGGGAGGGCTTGCCCGGTATAAGGAAGAGTCAAATAATTACACCGTACGTTCAGTGGCACCGGCGCACCAATTTGCCGAGAAGACCATTATTATGAAGGGACGCTACCTGAACCAATTGGATATTCAGAACAAAACAAAGAATGTGGTCATAGGCCGTTTGGTGGAAAAGGATCTCTTCGGGAAAGAGAATGCCATCGGAAAGTATATTGATTTACAAGGCATTGGTTTTAAGGTTGTGGGGGTCTTCCAAGATGAGGGCGGTGATAATGAAGAGCGTTTCATCTATGCCCCTTACACCACTACCCAATTGATAGAAAAGAATACGGATAAGATAGATCAGATTATTGTGGCCTTTAAACCGGAAATTGGGTATGCGGGGGCTATGGCCTTTGATCGTAGTCTTCAGAAGTTTATCAAGGAAAAGAAGTTTATACACCCCGAGGATCGGAATGGTATTTTTATTAGAAATGTGGCAGATCAGCTAAAACAGAACCAACAATTTGCATCCGTATTGCAGATGATTGTCGCATTTGTGGCCTTGGGAACCATCATAGCCGGTATAATTGGCATCAGTAATATAATGGTGTTTGTGGTTAAAGAGCGAACCAAGGAGTTGGGAATCAGAAAGGCATTGGGGGCTACACCCAAGTCTGTGATTTCCACTATTTTATTGGAGTCGGTGTTTATAACCACCATATCGGGTTTTATAGGGATGGCACTGGGAGTGGGTATCTTGGGATCTTTGGGTGAGAAGCTGGAGGATTTCTTTATTAAGAACCCCTATATAAATATAGGCATGGCCATATTTGCCACTGTGGTATTGATTCTGTTTGGGGCTTTGGCGGGGTATGTGCCGGCGAGAAAAGCAGCCAGGATAAAACCAATTGTGGCCTTAAGGGACGAGTGATATGAAATTTTTATTCGACAGGGATACTTGGCAAGAGATATTTGGTTCGATCAGTAAGAACAAGACACGGACCATCATCACGGTAATAGGGGTGCTTTGGGGCATTTTTATTTACATAGCCCTGTCCGGGGCCGCAAAGGGAATGGATAATGGTTTTGAAAGCATGTTCAAGGTCATTGCCCGAAACAGTATGTTCGTCTGGGCCCAAAATACCAGCATGCCCTATGAGGGGTTTAAAACGGGACGTCCCTTACAATTGAAATTGGAGGATGCCGTACTGATGGAAAACCGTATTCCCGAGCTTCAGTATGTGGCTCCGAGAAACGTTCGTGGTTTTTTTGGCTCTGAACCTGCCCAAATTGGCAGGGGGAACAAATCGGGGAGTTATCCTGTTTTTGGGGATTTTCCCGTATTTGTCAAGATTGCACCCAAAAAGATTTATGACGGGGGAAGGTTTTTGAATGGTGATGATATTGACCAGGCACGCAAAGTAGCCGTTATTGGTGAACGTACGCAGAGAGAGCTTTTTGATCAGGACGAGGATCCCATTGGTGGCTACATCAAGATTGATGATGTGTACTTTCAAGTAGTGGGGGTGCACAAGTTTGATGCCAGTGGTGGTTTTGGCGGGGATGGGGATATTTTCATTCCTTTTACCACCTTTAAAAAATTGTACAACACTGGTGACAATGTGGGTTGGTTCTCCATCGCGGCCCATGATGATGCAGATGTGGTTGCCGTTGAGAATAATATTATTGACCTGCTCAAGAATCACCATAGGGTACATCCGGATGATGAGAGGGCCTTCGGCTCGTTCAATCTTGGGGAGGCCTTCAGTAAGATTATGGGCTTTTCAAAGGGACTTACCTTTTTATCGTTGATCGTTGTTATCGCTACCATCTTGGCGGGGGTCATAGGTATTGGTAACATCCTCTTGATTTCGGTCAAGGAACGAACCAAGGAATTGGGGGTCCGTAGGGCCTTGGGTGCCACACCACGGGAGGTGCGGGGACAGATTATCCTGGAATCCGTCTTTTTGACCATGATTGCCGGTATTGTTGGCATCATCCTAGGAGCAGGGACGCTAAAACTCATTGATGCTACCACCCAGAACATTGATTTTCCCTATACGAATCCAACGGTTCCCATCCCTTTTGTAGTGGGATCACTATTGATTATGGTGGTGTTGGGCACTTTGATTGGACTCATTCCCGCACAA
>JBFOLQ010000529.1:0-2940 GCA_040830145.1 Flavobacteriaceae bacterium
ATCTTTTTAAAAATTTCGCAGATCGTTTTGAAATTGTTATCAAACAGGTCATTATCCATAAGTTGGTGGATGGGGTCTTTTATTCGAGCATTATATGCGAACGTGACAAAATTGAGGAGATCATTGATGCCCGTACCAGTGATGCCATTGCATTGGCCCTGCGTTTCAATGCCCCGATTTTTACGTACAAAACCATTTTGGACAAAGCGGGAATCTATCTTAAGTTTTCGTCCAAGGATAAAGACAAGTCAGAGGACGATACCAGTATTATGGTGGATGAGATCCTGCAAGAGGGTGAAACGGTGGAAATAGATCAAGGTGGGGGTGCCACCAGTGGATATACCGAACTCTCCCTAGAAGAGCTCCACCAAGAGCTGGAAAGGGCCGTAGCTGCTGAGGACTATGAAAAAGCGGCCAAGATCCGAGACGAAATATCCAAGCGAAATTAAATCCTTTCCCATGATGAAATACGGCCTTTGGATGTTGGTGTTCCTTTGTTTTTCCATGGCCTGTTTTTCCCAGGATTCCCTTGCCCAGGAATCCCTACGAACCCTTGACACAACCATTGTCAATGATATTTCGCAGCCCAAAATGGCTACCATGGTCCCTAACCAGGGATTTGGACTAAAAAGCCTTTGGCGCGGAGCCTTGGGCATGGCCGTACTTCTATTGATGGCTTTTTTGTTCAGCAGCAACCGCAGGGCCATCAACTGGAGAACCGTTGGTGTGGGGCTCGGCATCCAACTTTTATTGGCCGTTGGCATTTTAAAGATTGCATTTGTCAGGAACATCTTTACCGTTCTGGGAAAGATTTTCAATGAAATATTGAACTTTACCGTGGCCGGAAGTGAATTTTTGTTGGGGAACCTGCTCAATATGGACAATCCCAACATCGGTTACATTTTTGCCTTTCAAATATTGCCCACCATTATTTTCTTTTCGGCACTCACCTCTGTCCTTTTTTATCTGGGAATCATCCAGAAAGTGGTAAAGGGATTAGCCTGGTTGTTGACAAAATCACTGGGAATTTCAGGAGCTGAAAGCCTTAGTGTGGCAGGAAACATTTTTCTGGGACAGACCGAAGCCCCACTCATGATCAAAGCCTATCTTGAAAGGATGACCAAATCAGAAATCCTCTTGGTCATGATTGGGGGCATGGCGACCGTGGCTGGTGGGGTATTGGCTGCCTACATCGGTTTTTTGGGTGGAAACGATGAGGCCCTTCGGCTGGAGTTTGCACGCCATCTCATAGCGGCATCGGTAATGGCGGCCCCCGGAGCCATTGTCATTTCAAAAATACTATACCCCCAGACCGAACCGGTGGATACGGATGTACGGGTCTCAAATGAAAAAATAGGATCCAACATCCTGGATGCCATAGCCAATGGAACCACGGAAGGCCTTAAATTGGCCGTAAATGTAGGGGCTATGCTTCTTGTCTTCGTTGCATTTATCGCCATGATCAATGGTATATTTGACCTTATAGGCGATTGGACCCACCTCAACACATGGATAGCCCAGAATTCTCCTTACGAGAAGCTTTCGTTGGAATCCATTTTAGGGACCGTTTTTGCGCCTTTGATGTGGCTTATAGGGGTAGAGAACAGTGATATAATGCTTATGGGGCAATTACTGGGCATTAAATTGGCGGCCAGTGAATTTGTAGGGTACATTCAACTTTCCGAGTTAAAAAATATGGCCAATGCCACCCATTTCTCCTATAACAAATCGGTTATTATGGCTACCTATATGCTCTGTGGCTTTGCCAACTTTGCCTCTATTGGCATTCAGATTGGTGGTATAGGATCATTGGCGCCAGGTCAACGCAAGACACTTTCCGAGTTTGGCATGCGGGCCGTATTGGGCGGTTCCTTGGCGTCCCTTTTATCGGCCACCATCGCGGGCATGATTTTGGGGTAACCAGTATTTGGTGAAAGGGTAAAAGGCAGAGGTCATTGCATAGTTTCCTTTTTTTGTTAATACCCTAACAACATTTTCAATGAGAAACTTCAGGGAATTAGTGGTTTGGAAAGAGGCTAGAATTCTGGTCAAAGAAATTTATGGAGTTACCCAGAAATTTCCTGAATCTGAAAAATTTGGATTAGTTGCCCAAATCAATAGGTGTGTAATTTCAATCCCTGCCAATATTGCCGAAGGTTCCGCCAAATTTTCGAAGAAGGACTTTATCCGTTTTCTTCAAATCAGTTTAGGCTCTGCCTATGAACTGCAATCCCATTTAATTTTGAGTGTAGACCTTCAGTTCATCGATGAACCCCAAGTATCGGTTACAATGGAAAAAATACGGCTTCTTCAACGTAGAATTGCTTCCTTGATAAAAGCCAACAAGTAAATTTAACCCTTTTGTTCTTTTATCTTTTGACTTCCACCCTTCTACCCTTTCCCGAAAACCGTTAATAAGTCCCTTAATAACCCTCTATACCTCCCTTTTGCACTTTAACATGAACGCTTTACCTTTATCCTCCAATGAAACAATACCACGACTTACTACATCATATATTGGAACAGGGTCACCAAAAAGGGGACCGTACCGGAACTGGCACCGTGAGCGTCTTCGGATACCAAATGCGTTTTGACCTCGAAGAGGGTTTCCCCATGGTAACCACCAAAAAATTACACTTAAAGAGCATCATTCATGAGCTTTTATGGTTTTTGAAAGGGGATACCAATGTGCAATATCTTCAGGAAAATGGGGTGCGCATCTGGAATGAATGGGCTGATGAAAATGGAGACTTGGGCCCTGTATATGGGAAACAATGGAGAAATTGGAACGGGGATGAAATAGACCAAATCAAAGAAGTGGTCCGCACCTTAAAGACCAATCCGAACAGCAGACGAATGTTGGTCAGTGCATGGAATCCCGGTGTATTGCCAGACACTTCCAAGAGCTTTTCGGAAAATGTTGCGAATGGAAAAGCGGCC
>JBFOLQ010000530.1:0-4831 GCA_040830145.1 Flavobacteriaceae bacterium
CACACCCGCAGAGGCCACAATCAAAGCTGTTCTAATACCTGAAAAG
Source organism: Flavobacteriaceae bacterium (assembly GCA_040830145.1). Taxonomy (GTDB): domain Bacteria; phylum Bacteroidota; class Bacteroidia; order Flavobacteriales; family Flavobacteriaceae; genus JBFOLQ01. Next base: position 47 of record JBFOLQ010000530.1, read on the forward strand.
ACGGGGAAGACATTATAAGCCAACATAAACAACAACCCTCCGGCAATCACACCCATAAAATATACGTTCAAAAGGCGCTGGGCATTGAAAAGGTTCAAAAAAATTCGGCCCGTGAAATAGAGCAAGAGCATGTTCCAAAAAAGATGAAAAAAGCCCGAGTGCAAAAACGAATAGGTAATCAAGGACCATGGTTGCAGCATGAAATCAAAAAAGTCCTGCGGTAGTTGAAACCAGGCCAAAAAGCCATCACCCAAGCCCAACAAAAAGGTAAGGAGGGAGGTAACGATAAATACCGCCACATTGATCACAATCAATCGCTCGGCCATATTCAAACGGGCAAACTGGTATGGTAGGTTACCACTCATAAATCCCATCGGTTTTGATTAAACTGATTCTTCTTCCAGTACCACATCATGATAAAACCAAAAAGGGCCCCTCCAACGTGCGCAAAATGGGCAATTCCATTCCCAAAAATTGAATAGCCCGTTACCCCAGAGAAAAGATCGAGCCCAATCAACACCGGAATAAAGTATTTGGCCTTAATGGGAACAGGCAGAAAAATCAGGAAAAGTTCACTATTGGGATAGCTCATCCCAAAGGCCACCAAAATACCATAAATGGCCCCAGAGGCCCCAACAGCCGGTGTATTCACGGCCCCTAAAAAATTGTCCAGGGTACCCTTCGGCACCGCATTATACCAATCTTTCATATAACGTCCATCCAAGACTAGGTCCAACACTTGGTTTTCATTAAACCCAGCTGCCATAAGGGCATTCAAGCCTTCATTAAAATAATAGTAGTTCACCCCTGTATGGATCAGCGCAGCACCTATTCCCGCAGAAAAATAAAAAAAGAGAAACTTGTTACGGCCCCACATCCGTTCCAAAGGGGAACCAAAGGCCCATAGGGCGTACATGTTAAAGGCCAAGTGCATTAGTCCCCCATGCATGAACATATGGGATACCACCTGCCAAAACCTAAAGTTTTCATTTTTTGGAAACCACAGACTGAACCATTGGTACATCTGGTCCCCATATAGGGATGTTGCCACAAAAAAGAGGATGTTTATGATCAACAAATGTTTTATGGCATCGGTCATTCTTCCCATCTAATCAAATTTTTTATCAATATCAGTCTCTGCCAAAGTCACAAAGACCGGTTTATTAAACGGACTTAACCTGGATTCCTTACAGGCAAACAAATCATTTACCAAGGTCCATTGTGATTGGGGCTCCATCACCTCGCCCGTCTTTACCGCCAAAGTACGGGCCAAGGTCTTGGCCACACGATCACTCTGTGAAAAACCATCATGGACCACCTGCATCTGATGGTCAGCGATCAATTGGTCCAGGACCGTTCCAATGCCACTTTCGGGCACTTGCAAGGGAACACCCGTTACCTCAACTGCTCCCCCATCCATGTTCCCAAAGACAAAACCCAGGGAAATCAAACTTTCACGCAACTCCTCCAACACAGCACTTTCCGGTGTTGACAACGTCAATTGTAACGGAAATAGCAATTGCTGGCTGAGGGCTTGTGCCTTGGTAGTGTTCTTTAGAAACTTTTCATATAGGACCCGTTGGTGTGCCCGATTTTGGTGAATGACCACCATCCCAGATTTAATGGTGGTCACGATATATTTTCGATTCAATTGAAACGAGGTGGACTGTTTTTCCCCTACTCCACTATCATCCCCGAACACCGAGCCCGTAATTGTTGTGGACTCAAACTGCACATCGGAAAAATTTCCCTGTGAAGGCTCCTGTTCCTTTAGACCCACATAGATGCTCTCCCAAGGGGCCAGGGATTGTTTTTTAACGGGAACTCCCTGATTTTTTTCCCCTGCAAAGGGATTATACCCTGAATCTACCGTTACATGGGGAGCAACGGCCTCCTTGTCCTTAAAGGCGTAGGGGGTGTCCAGGTTGCGGTCACGGTCAAAATCAAGCACAGGGGCCACATTGAACTGTCCCAAACTATGTTTCACCGTGGACCGTAGCATGGCATAGAGCGTATGCTCGTCCTCAAATTTGACCTCAGTCTTGGTAGGGTGTATGTTGATATCCACGGACGCAGGGTCCACTTCCAGGTAAATAAAATATCCCGGATAGGTATTGGGCCTGATCAGGCCCTCAAAAGCAGCCAACACGGCGTGATGCAAATAGGGGCTTTTGATAAATCTATGGTTTACAAAAAAGAACTGCTCCCCCCTACTTCTTTTTGCAAACTGGGGCTTTTTCACAAAGCCACTGATCTTTACCACGGGTGTATCCTCTGTGAGGGGTACCAACATTTCATGGGTCTTACTACCAAAAATATTGACAATCCGCTGTCGGTATGATGTGGATGGAAGGTTAAAGATCTCGCTCCCATTATTGTAAAAATGAAAGTTGATCGTGGGGTGCGCCAAGGCCACCCGATGGAACTCATCCGTAATGTGCCGTAGCTCCACCGTATCTGACTTTAAAAAATTGCGTCGTGCGGGAATGTTAAAAAAAAGGTTCTTTACGGAAATCGACGTCCCCTTCGGGGTCACCGTCACCTCCTGGGCCACCACTTTGCTACCCTCTATCCGTAAAAGGGTACCCAATTCATCTCCCTCAGGTTTGGTTTGCAGGTCTACATGGGCAATTGCGGCAATGGACGCCAAAGCCTCGCCCCTGAACCCTTTGGTCTGTAAGTTAAAAAGGTCTTCTGCCGTATTGATTTTGGAAGTGGCATGCCGTTCAAAGCTAAGTCGGGCATCCGTGCCGCTCATGCCAATGCCATCATCCACTACCTGAATCAAGGTCTTACCACCGTTCTTAACAATCAATTTGATAGTGTCGCTTTGCGCATCTATGGCATTTTCCAACAATTCCTTTACCACGGAGGCAGGGCGCTGTACCACTTCACCGGCAGCTATTTGATTGGCCACGTGGTCGGGCAAAAGTTTAATGATATCCGCCATCCAAGAGCCTACTTAAATTGGTACAAATTGCTTTTTGTGCGCCTAGGGCACAACGTCATTAAAATCCCTTCAAGCAGCCCAGTCATTAGCCTTGATCGTAGCTTATTCTGTATCTCCGCCCTAGCGGTGGATTGGAAAAATGGACTATGTAATAATCTGATCATACAAAATTAAACACGCTTTAAAGGCTAAAAAAATACTGATAAATCAAAATCGAAGACCCATAGTACAACTAACACCAGGACGGCTATTATAATCAACAATCGTCTGTTCACTTCGCGATTGTTCCTACTGCGGCCCTCGGTCCGTGCCTGTCGCCACACACTTCGCATATCATTGGGGTTATGTGCATCCCGGTATTTGGAAAAACTTGAGTCAAAGGACAACGGGGCCCCTTCCCCAGCATCCTTACCATACCGGGGAACGTACTTAAAACTCTTGTTCCGCTGCAATTTAAATCCCCTGATCTTCACTGGCCTCTATACAATTGGGTAAAATCAAAAATACTCAAAATAGATGGGCCAAAGGGGATGGGGGAGCCAAAAATTGTTAACATGGGAACGGTCAGTTCCGGTATGCCCATATAAGATACATCAGTTTGTGGGGTACTGGGTCGTTGTGCAAGGAATTGGGAAGAATGGATAGTCGCTGAGAATTCTTTGGAAAATACACCGTTATTTTGGGGTATTTCCTAGGACAGCCATCTGAATGGCCGCTATGGCAGCCTCTGTTCCTTTGTTGCCGTGTTTCCCTCCACTACGATCCCTACTCTGTTCAATCGTAGTATCAGTGAGAACGCAAAAAATGACGGGAACGTCCATATGTACATTCAAATCCTTGATTCCCTGTGCGGTGGCGCTACACACAAAATCAAAATGCTTGGTTTCCCCCTGAATGACCACTCCAATGGCAATCACGGCATCGAGCTCCAAGGATTGGATCATTTTTTTGCATCCGTAGGTCAGCTCAAAACTACCGGGCACGTTCCATCGAACAATATTCCCTTCTTTGGCCCCACAATCCATCAAGGTATCAAAGGCTCCTTGATACAGTCGTTCCGTAATCCCATTGTTCCATTCAGAGACCACTATTCCTATCCGCAAGTTGGCGGCATGGGGCATTTTTGACGTGTCGTAACTGGAAAGGTTCTTATGGGCGGTCGACATTAGCTGCCACTTTTGGCCATCCCTATAAAGGCGGCTATGGATTTGGCCTCATTTGAAGTTGGGTAATTATCCCGAATGCGTTCAAAATACCCCAGAGCCTTGTCCTTCTGCCCCAATTCTAGAGCCGTTACGCCCGCTTTGTACAAAAACCGGGGAGCGGTATATTCATTGTCACTATGACCCAAAGCCTTTTCATAGTAGCCTAGGGCGTCCTCTGGCTGGTTCAATTGCATAAACGCATCACCCAAACCACCTTTTGCCATGGCTCCCAAAACAGCATCATCTGACGAAAAACCTTCCAAATAACTAATGGCCTCTTGATATTTTTGAAGGTTGAGATATGACATTCCCGCAGCATACGTGGCCAGATTGGCCGCCTTGGTACCACTGTATTCATCAATAATATCCAAAAAACCGTACTTGCCATCGGCACCATTCAATGCCAGGTTGTACAGGGAATCCTGTTGGGCCGTATTGGTCAGGGCCTGATCAAAGTACTGCTGGGGATAATAGAGCTCATTGGCCGCATTTTCCTCCTTCGGCTTTTGCACAAATTGTACATAGGCCAAATATCCTAGGACACCTACGGCGATGACACCAATGACCCCCAAGATATAATTTTGGTTCCGGGCTACCCATGCCTCAGTCTTGGAAGCACTTTCGTCCAGG
>JBFOLQ010000531.1:0-2692 GCA_040830145.1 Flavobacteriaceae bacterium
CCTATCACCACAAGGCATCAAGACCACCAAGCCGTACAACGAGCTCCCCGTAGTCATTACTGGGGTATACCAATTGGAGGTAAACCTTGATCGGAAATATATTTTTGCACAACACCCATTGGTACAGACCCTGTTGGGAAAAGAGCCCAACGAATGCTCTGGTATCAATTTTAAGTTGCGGGAGCAGGCCAATGAAGAAAAGGTGCGTTCCCAAATAACGGCCGTCTTCGATAATACAATTGTATTAAAAAATAGACGGGAGCAAAATACTGCACTGCACCGTATGCTCAATACAGAGAACTTGGCCACATACCTTATCTTCACCTTGGTACTCATCATTGCTTTGTTCAATGTTGTAGGGGCCATTACCATGATTATCCTTGACAAACAACAAAATTCAAAAACCTTGTTCAGTCTGGGGACCACCATCGGTGAACTACGTCAAATCTATTTTTTACAAGGACTGCTGGTCACTTGCCTAGGGGGAATCATCGGGGTGTTGATCGGGGCATTGCTCATAGGTTCCCAAAAAATATTCGGATGGCTCAAGATTACCCCTTCCCTTCCGTATCCCGTGGAGTTTCAATTTATCAACGTACTGATTGTTCTGGGCACCATCATTATCTTAGGAGCCATGGCTGCCAAAATTGCTAGCGGTAGAATCAGCAAGAAGCTTATAGCCCCATAGGCCCTGAAGGGGAACACTGTTTGTTTTCTTTGATAGTGGATGGGTAGAACACACGCCGGAGACCATTTCCCCTTTGGGGTTAGTGGGCCTCAAATTGATAGTGACCAAACTTTTGCAACACCTCATCAAAGGCGGCAAAAACATCTTCGGCCGCATCGCTGGTGACCATCTTCATCCGGTACGGCTTAAAATTGGGAATGCCCTTAAAGTAATTCGTATAATGACGTCGGGTCTCAAAAACGCCTAATTTCTCCCCTTTCCAGGCAATGGCCATCTCTAAATGGCGCCGGGCTGCGATTACCCGTTCCTCCATGGTAGGTGGTGCCAACCGCTCTCCGGTATTGAAAAAGTGTTTTACTTCCTTAAAAAACCAAGGGTATCCAATACTCGCCCGCCCAATCATGGCTCCATCAAGTCCAAAATCATCCCGCATTCTCATCGCGGCCTCTGGGGAATCCACATCCCCATTGCCAAAGACGGGAATGTGCATGCGGGGATTGTTCTTAACTGCCGCAATGGGATGCCAATCAGCTTTTCCCTTATACATCTGTACTCTGGTACGCCCATGGATTGCAATGGCTTTGCAGCCCACATCTTGAAGCCGTTCGGCCACCTCAACAATTTGAATATTGCTGTGATCCCAGCCCAATCGGGTCTTGACCGTAACGGGAAGATGGGTGCGCTCTACCATGGCCTTGGTCAATTTCACCATTAACGGAATGTCCTTCAAAATGCCCGCACCAGCACCTTTGCAGACCACCTTTTTAACGGGACAGCCAAAATTGATATCAATGATATCCGGTTTGGATTGCTCCACAATATCCACCGCTTCGAGCATGGAATCAAGATTGGCTCCAAAAATCTGGATTCCCACTGGACGTTCGTTCTCATATATGTCCAATTTCATGGTGCTCTTCGCAGCATTGCGAATCAATCCCTCGGAAGAAATAAACTCCGTATAGACCACATCGGCCCCTTGCTCCTTGCAAAGCTTGCGAAAAGGTGGGTCGCTCACATCCTCCATCGGGGCAAGTAGTAGGGGAAAGCTTGGCAGCTGTATGTCTCCAATTTTGGGCATAACTGTTTTTTATGGGCCAAAGGTATTGAAACCTCTGAAGCTCGATTCCTTCACTGCTTAAAATTCAATTTCCGCGACTACTTTCGTTCCGTCCCTATCCACTACGACCTGGGTCTCATTTCCTTTTTCAAAAACGGATAATGCCCTCATATAGCTCATCATGTCAACTACGATACTATCGCCCAATTGTATCACCACGTCCCCTTTTTGCAATCCAGCTTTTTGGGCGGGTTTATCCTCGCTGATTCCATCAATCCTCATGCCCTTCCCAGAAAACAAATAATCCGGGATGAACCCAAGTGTCTCCCTAAAACGCGGAACTTTCTCGCTTTCATTCTTGGTCTTTTTGAAAACGAGGTTTGGTTTGTCATCCAGCTCATAGATAACCGCAGTAATGTACCCCTCTATCATTTGTATCCCCGAATAATTGATTTTATCCACATCGTCACCGGGTTTGTGATAGTCCTCATGTTGTCCCGTGAAAAAATGAAGTGCCGGCACATCATTTACATAAAATGACGTATGGTCTGATGGTCCCACCCCAGATTCCTTCAACACCAATTCAAATCCGGGATTGGTACTATTGAGTACTTGGCCCAAGACCGGTGCCGTGCCTGTTCCACTAACGGAAAGGGTTTTATCTTCCCTCAATCGGCCCACCATGTCCATATTGATCATATAATTGGCCAGTTGAAGATCCACGGTAGGATTCTTTACAAAATAATTGGACCCCAAAAGGCCCATTTCCTCCCCTGAAAAGGCAATGAAAAGGTAGTTGTTTCCGGTGGGTCCCTGTTGTAAGGTGTCAGCCAATTTTAAAAGAGCCGCCACCCCACTTGCATTGTCATCAGCACCATTGTGTACCTCCGCTTCCCCTCGGTGTAGGGACCCCTCCCCTCCCATTCCCAAATGGTCGTAGTGGGCAC
>JBFOLQ010000532.1:0-5752 GCA_040830145.1 Flavobacteriaceae bacterium
AGCATTTTGCCCAGGGCCAGGGCCTCCAGACATAGGTCCTCATTGACCAGGGACTCACTTTTTTCAGTAAACGAATCAAAGCCCATGTTGAAGACCGCATAGATAATCTCCTCCACCAGGGCGATGCCCGCTTCTGATATGTCCTCAAAAATGGTGTCAAAGGGAGGGACTCCCGTAGCTGATAAGAAATCCTTTTTTGCCCTGCTGATGCTTTTATAGATGGCCTCTTGGGACAGCAAGGTACATTCGCTGATTTCCTTGACATGTAGCCCAAAAATGTTCTTCAAGGCAAAGACCACCTTTGTTTTGGCAGGGACGGTACGGTAGGTAGCGATATACAGCAAGGTCTTTAACCGTAGGTCTTCCCGGAGGTCCTGGGCCTCTGCTTCATGCGTGGAAATAATCGGGGCAATGGGGCGGTGTTGCCTCTTGATTTGGTTCAGCACATCGTTTCGCGCCACGATAAACAGCCACCCCTCCTTATTCTCGGGAATCCGGTTGGGTTTCCAGCTCTTGAGGGATTTATGGAATGCATTTTGAAGGGCATCCTCTATCTGCGTGACATGCTGCGCGCCAAATTGCTTGAAGAGGGCCGCGAACAACTTTCCGTAAAGTGCCCGGTAACTCGATTCTACAATGGAAGCGGCGTTATTCCCCATAGTCCATAATCGGTCTGATTTCCGTGGTTCCGCCCCAAAGATGGCAAGGGCATTCCTTGGCCAGTGCCACAATGGCATCAAGGTTCTTGGCCTGTAGGTAATAGAAACCCCCGATCATTTCCTTTGATTCCAAAAAGGGCCCATCCTTGACAATGCTGTCCTTTCCCGAAATCCGTATACTTTTTTCTTGCAATCCCTCACCTTCGATCAGATGTCCTGATTCCACCAGCTTTTGGGCCCAACCCATATGGGCATGGGTCAATTCCTGCATGTCCTTTGGGGACAGGCGTTGCATCCGTTCCATATCCTCATGGAGTAACAATAGGTATTTTTTCATCGTTTACTAAATGTTGATTCACAGTAAAGACATTTCCGTTCCCCTAATTTGGACATTTTTTTGGTATTTTTTTTTCATGGGGGGTGCTATTTAAAGAATGGGGACACTCCCTGGATGGGATGGAACGTATGGAAGGCCCTCTTGGATAAGGGGTCCCGTGAAATATCGCTATGGGGGAAGGGCCGCTGGACACCCCATCAAGTGGGGGATTCCTTTCTGTAGATTTTTCTGGGGTAATCGGACATGCGCAACTTGTCCTTCCCCAATTCGGACAGGGCATTCTTGGCAATCCATTGGGCCGTCCTATCGTTGGTGTTGACCAGTCTATTGGCTATGGAGATGGCGCTTGCGTGCAGATCCACATTGCGCTTCCCAATGTTGCGTAAGGCCCAGTTGACGGCTTTTTTTACGTATTGCCGTTCATCCGTGCTTTCCCGTTCAATGAGGGGAAAGAATTGCTCAAACACCTCATTGCCCGCTTCCTTATCAGCCATACAAAGGGCAGCAATGGTAGCGAATCCGGCCCTTTTTTCAAATTCCCTTTCCCTTTTGGTCCATGCCAAGGCCCGGGGAATGGCATACTGGCTTTTGGCAAACAATCCCATACAGAAGGAGTCGCATATTTCCCAATTCCCAAACGTACGGGTCCATTGGTCCATAAGGTCTTCGGTCAGGTTCTTGGGATTGAAAATTTTGCTGCAGAGCAAACGGGCCTCATATATATTGGATTCAAACAGTTGTAAGGCCAACTCGTCGTCTTTCGGGATTTTCCTTGCCAGCTCCTTTAGATCTCTATGGTAGATGCCCAGGGCCTGGTGGGAGACAATACCGAACTTTTTTTCCTTGAACCCTATTTTTTGGGGGTCGGCCTGTTTCTTGAGCGCCGCTATGATCTGGTCGTATGTCACGGTTTTCGGGTATTTTCATTTTTGGCGTTGGGCCATCAATCCCTCTTTCAGGGTAAACTGGGAAAAGGGTCAAAGTGGCCCCGTCAATTTGGAAATAATGTACCATTGGGTCCCATCAAAGACAATGGTAATGGCTTCCCCATCCTTCAATACATAGGGATTTTGCCCCTCTATGGTGGTCGTGGAGGACTTGACCACCAGATCGTGGGATTGGCTCCCTACGTTCTTTATCACCAGTTCACGCCGCAATTGCTCATCTTCCTTCCGGAGGGTGACGGTTCGTTTTCCCTCGGCCGTATTGACCAAGATGTTCCGCACCTTTTTATGGGTGGTGAAGCTAGATCCGGTGACGACCGTCCCGTGTTTTACCCCGGCCATTTTGGTAATTCCTGCCGGGGCCGAATTGTGGTCCCCTATCTTGGGATTGGTCGTCAATTCATAGGAACTGCCTTTTCCAAAGGCCTGTATACTGGGTTTTCCGTTGAAGGTGCCTATGCCCACCTTGCCCTTTTCGGAATGGCCCACCACGGTCTGATAACTTTCAAAATAATGTCGGTTGTGCGTTTTGGCGCTTTCGGCCCCCAAGCCCATAAACTGGCGCCCATATCCCCGGCCGCTCCTCAGATGGGGGTCGTAAATGAGGTTGGTTTGGTTTTCCTCCACCACCAGTGGGTCTTCAATGCCACTGTAGCGGCCATTTTGAATTTCGGCATTGATGACCTGTTTTCCCAGCCTGATGGCGGTACCGATACGGTCATTGGCCCGAACAAAGCACTCATTGAACACAAAGTGGGTAGTGTTCTCAACCCATACGGCGGTACTGTTTTCAGAGGAACTATACCCCCCCGTGATAAACGGGGCATAAAATGCAATGACGTCATTGTCGTAGATGCCATCCAGGTCACTGGTGATATAGATCTGGGGCTTTCCGGGATTGCGGCCATTCCCCTCAAAAAAGGTGGAAAAGGATGTGAAATTGGTCAGATCCGAAAGGATGAGCCCCTCATCCCGGCTTCCTTGGATGACGCCCCCTATGAACTTAAGGCCTGTGGAGGAATTGGTTTCACTACGGGTAAACTTGGCGCCCACCGTACAATTTTCAATCTTAAAGGTCTTAAAATCGGTATTGGTGGCATTTTCCCCCAAAATCCCATACCCCTTGGTGTCATAAATGAAGAAGGAATCAAAGGTGGTGGTATAGCAGTTGAGCAGGTGCACCCCTATACGGCCCCCTTCCACAATGACGTTCCAGATACCGCTGTTCCGGTTCACCTGGTTAAAGCTGATGGCCGTGGCCTCCCCATGTGTCTGTTCTATGAAAAGGTCCTTGATCTTGAGGTCAAATTTTTCCTTGGGGTCGCTAAAGTCCAAAAACACCCCTTCACCGTCATACTTGAGATAGGTCTTGCCCACACCGTCCCCAAAAATCTCAACCCCCACCTTGGAGGAGATTCCTTTTTTAAAGTTCCATTGTCCGGATGGGATGTAGACCCTACCGCTATAAATGTCCCATTTATCATCTGGACGTAGGTCCACATTGGTGACAATGGCCGCATTGATGGCCTTTTGCAACGCCTCGGAATTGTCCGCACTGTCCCGGCTCCCCCCAAAATCCTCTATATTGAAGACAGTGGGCTTGATGAGGTCGGCAAAGGCACTGGAGGATTGATTGATTTTTTCCAAGGGAAGGTCCTTGGTGGCGTAATAGTGCAGTATTTGTTCCTTAAAAAGGAAAAAGGCACCGATGCACAGGAGCAGCCCTATCAGTAGTGTTTTTACCAGCCAGGAGGGCAATTTGAGTCCAAATAGGTCAAAGGAATTCGTGGACATCTTGAGGAAGGTTAGAACGTTTTATACCATCAAAAGTACACATCAAAACCCAAAAAAGGGCAAGCCTTCTTTTGGGAAGGGATGAAAGGGTCATTTGACCACAAACGTTTTTTTAAGGGAAATGGGTTTGCCATAATCGGTAAAACCTTCCAAAACCACCTCAAAGGTACCCTTGACATCAGAGGTAAAAAATGCTAAGGTGGGGGCATCGCCCGAAAGGTCCAAATGGGGCTCCCAAAGCAATAAATGACGGTAATCCGGGATACGGTCATAGGTGGCGACCGCAGGGGGGTAGTGCTGTTTAAAATACCGTTTCTGCACTTTGGGCACCGCTATTTCAGTGGTCAGGACATTGCGCCCCTGGTAGGTGTCCATATAATCCTTTTTAAAGGTTTCCACAAAGACCATTCCCTGGTATTGCTTGGGGCCCAATACCAATTGGTCCTGCAATACGTAAATCTTGTTGATGTTGCGGGCATCGAGTTCCTTTATCCTTTCGTGATCGGGGATGAAGACCCCATCAATGAGGACAATGGCCGGAAAATCGTTATAGGATTCATTGATTTTTTCAAAATCCTGGGCCACCCTGATGTAATCTCCCTTCTTGCCATTGTTTCTGTACCCCACATTTTCAAAGATTTCCACCAAGGTTTCCTGAAAGGTGGGGAAACGGGTATAATCATCCAATACATATACCTTGGGCATACCACCGTCAAAGGGGTCAAAGGAACCCTTGGGCAGGATGGAATCTGGCTTTGCCTCAAAAAAGGCATTTTCTATCTGGTTTTGAAGGCTTCTGGCCCGTATGGGATTCCCATGGGTGGTATCTATGGCAATCTTGTCAAAATGCAATTTTTCGTAGGGCAGATGGGAGGGCCTCAGGAGCCTGATAGTGTACTGGCCCTCACCCATGACCTGAAAAATGGCATTTGGGACGTTGTAATCCTTTTTTAGATAGGCGTAAAAATACCCCTGGTCATTGGTGGTCACCGATTTCAGGATAAATTCCTGGTCAGGGATGGAGATGACCACCTGTTTGTTGGCCGCAGGTAGTTGGGTGCCATCTTGCGTGACCTGCCCGTGGATGAGCTCGCCCCTTTGTTCAGGTAGATAAACGGAATCCCCAATGGTCTGGGGGATGCTTTTTTTGGCATTGAAGAAATCCCTGGAAAACGATTCTGCGGTGGTTGTGGTAGGGTAGGGGATATCCCCTTTTTTTCTGACGGAAAGGGAATACTTGCCCGTCCCCACTTTTTTATCCCATAGGGTGAAGCCCAATGTTACCTTTGACCGGGTGCCATACTGTGAGGTATCGGTCTCAATGGCCAGGGCCTCCGATTTTTTGGCGGTATTGCCGGCTGTGGCCCCATCTTGGGATTGCCCCCCTTCCGTACGTCCGTTTTCCCCATTTGCCAGGATGCTGGATTGATCGGCCAGATAGGGATTGATGATGAGTACATCTTCCTGGAAGACCTGGGCCAGCCCCCCATTTTTCATCCATTGGGTATAGGCCACCAGTTTGTAATGACCTGAGGGAACATCCGTATTGAGGAAAAAATCACCCTGGGCCACTCCTTTTTCCAGTCGTACCTTGTGGTTGAAGATGATCTGGCCCTGTGCATTCACCAAATCAATATAACCCACACTGCTTATGGCGCTGGCCTTATGGGTCTGGGCATTGATCACATAGAGCTTATAGTACATATATTCCCCAGAGAACAGGAGGTTGGAGGATAGGTGCACATACATCTTTTCAAGGGGCACTTTCTTTAACGGAAGTAGTTCGGTGCCATCGGTGATCTTGTATTGGGCAGTGGCCAACTGTAGGCCCATCGCCATCAACATCAATAAGGTCATTTTTTTTGTCATCTTCTTCGTATTATTCGTCAATCCAAAAATCAGGGGCGGCAGTGGTGCCATATACCCTACAATCCACACATCCCAATGCTTTTGTCAAATAGGGCCCTACGCCCCCCACCCCGTCTTCCACTTGCTGGGCATAGTCCTCATTATCGCCC
>JBFOLQ010000533.1:0-23606 GCA_040830145.1 Flavobacteriaceae bacterium
TTACCGATACCTTATGCCCCTCTGCATACTCCTTTACCCTTAGGTCAGAGACAACGACCTCTTCCAAGTTTTGCAAGGGCAATGCTTGGGCGGCTGTTCGCAAAAGTGCAAACAATAGAAATACTACGGTGCAACATCGTACGTTCATATCTAACTTTTATCCCGAAAGTTGGATTCTAGCATGTGTGAATTGGGCAGGTCTCCTGGCTTTTCAACTTCGCTTGGCCTTCCCATCCCGATCCATCTCAGGTCAGTGGCATTTTAAGAAAGCAAAGTCCTCCATCACGGAGGTGCCAATCTTCGTTGGCATGAATTTACAGTTGCGGGTACAGCTCCAGATTTAAACTGGATTCCCTTTTAATTCCACGATATCAAAATCACGGAAACCTCAATTCGGCCCAAATGTAGTGATTTTAAGGCTATGTCAAATCTTGTGTTGGCTTTTTTATCATGTAGGGACCTAGGAATCCAATAGGTACATGGGCATTACGTGGATTCTTAGAATGAAAAAAGGGAAGCCGATCGGCTTCCCTTTTCCATATTTTTTCCGTTGTAATTTATTTGATCAATGCGGGCAATTTGTCCACATACATATTGTCTTTAAGGGGGGAGAACATTTTGCTGTTGGTAATTTCATCAACAGGGACTTTAACTGTGAAATCACGCTTGCCGGATTGGGTTATCTCCTGGATGGCCCTTGCCAATAGGGGTTCGGTTTGGTCGCCCAATGTTCCAAGATTGGCGATATCTTCCGAAAGCTCAATATCTGGATTTAATCCAGAAGTATAATCTGAAAAACCAGCCGAATTCTCATTACGCCCAATCAAGGGTTGAATGGCCCATTTGTTATTGGGATTGATTTTGCTTTCCCTAGAAGGGTTGTAGATAAAACTATTTTCCTGATCGTCCACCATGGTCACGGAAAACTCATTTTTACCCCTGGTAGTGGTCCCTATTTGTATAATCTTGACATAAGGGTCCAAACCGTTCATCACCAATTCACTGGCAGAGGCCGTTCCACTAGTGGTAAGTACATACACCTCATTTAAATTCAGGGTGTTAAGTTCATTACCATTGACCTTGTCCGCAAAATAATCATTCAAGTCCTCTCCCTGACGGGTGAGATAGTCCATATACTTGTCATTGTATCGGGCCCTGATATATACTTTATCGGTATGGGTACCATAGACCATACTGGACAATAAACGGGATGAGTTCACGGATCCCCCTGGGTTGTACCTAAAGTCCAGAATCAGGTCCGTGACACCACCGGCCTTAAAACGTCCGAAGGCGGCGTTGAGGTCATTATCGTATTCATTTGTGAAACTATTATAAATCAAATACCCAATTTTCTTGGCCCCAATCTCATATATCCTATCAAGGAATACGGGGTTCTCCGATAGCTGGGTCTTGGTCAACTGAACACCCTTGCCACTGGCACTAATGGTATTGTTTGACAAGGTCGCCATGTTCAGGGTATAGGTATCGTTATCCCCAAAAAGCAATTCTTGGTAATTGTTTATATTCAAAGTGGTACCATCGACCCCTGTGAAAAGATCCCCACGTCTAATGTCCTTGCCATCCGCATCGGAGTTGGGAACAATATACCGCACATATCCAAAAATATCATCAGATCCAGAGAAACGCGATAGGCCGAATTCAACCCCATTACTTTTTGACACTCCCGAAAAACGTTGTACAAGTGCTTTGTAATCTTCCTCAGACCAGCTAAAGCGATCCTGGCCATGGAGCAATTTATTTTCAAAGAACTTGCTGGGGTCACTCTCTGTTTTCAAGAAATCGGTATACGCTTCGTCAGAGGCGAAACGGGTATCTCCCAAATCAGGCACATCTTGTTGCCAAAAGTACCACAGATTCATGGCTTTCCACATAAAATCCTGTACGGTGACATCAGCCTCTGGCTCAGGGTTGGGATTGGGGTTCGGTTCTACGCCATCATCACTATCACTACAGGATGTAAGGATACATGTGGATGCAAAAAGAAACAGAAAAAACTTTTTCATAAGGAGTATTTAGTTAAATTAAATCATACATGGATGTCATGTTCAAATTTTGTTCCAAAATCAGCAAATCCCTGGGGGAAGGCCAGATTTAACAGCACAATTTAGCGACTTGTCCCATCAAAAAAAATAAAATGTAACAAAAATCGATGTAAGTCGTCTTGCTTAAGAACAACTGAAATACCGATAGCCCTACCTAAAAATGAGGCAAAACGAATTTTTACACATAGTAATGCCCTTTAAGGACAAACTGTACCGCTTGGCAAAACGGTTGTTGGTCAGTGCTGAGGAAGCAGAGGACGCAACACAGGAAATCCTCTTAAAGTTATGGTCCAAAAAAGGAAAGATGGAGGAGTACAACAATGTTGAAGCCTTTGCCATGACAATGACCAAGAACTTTTGCCTTGACAGGCTGAAGTCAAAACAAGCGGCCCATTTGAAATTGGTGCACAGCAATTTTGCCCAATCGGGCAGTTCGCTCCAACAGCAGATGGAGGCAAAGGACAGTGTTAATTGGGTACATAGAATTATGGAAGGATTGCCCGAAAAACAAAAAATGGTATTGCAATTACGGGATGTGGAACAGTATGACTATGATGAGATAGCCGATATGTTGCAAATGAATCCCACAGCGGTACGGGTAGCATTGTCCCGGGCGCGTAAAACAATAAAGGAAAAGTTGATACAAAAACATAGCTATGGAATTGGATAGAATTGAACACCTGCTTGAAAACTACTTCGAAGGAACCACTACGGTGGCCGAGGAACAAAAACTGCATGACTATTTTTCACAGGAAGGGATAGCTCCCCATCTTGCCCAGTATGCACCCATGTTCCAGTATTTTTCACAGGCAAAGGAAGAAAGGCTGGGCAAGCTTCCGACCCTAACGGACCCACAAAGACCTAAGATGAAATTATATAGGTGGGTTGCCGTGGCAGCGGGAGTGATTATGGCCATAGGCCTTTATTTTAATCGTGTGCAGCAAAATACACTGCATGATGAATATACGGCCGAAGAATTGGCATCGGCACAACAAGCGCTGGCCCTTTTAGCCAATAATTTCAATAAGGGGGCCCAACAGATACACCATCTGGGAGAATTTGAAAAAGAAGCAAATCGATTTTTAATCAAGGATAAACAGGAATGACAGACTTCAAATAGTGGATGGGGAATGTGATTGCGGATGAAGAGAAATAGTTTCTTGATTTGAATTGATGTAAACTAGTAAAGGAAAACGTTACAACTAAAATTTATCAAAGTGAAGAAGTATATTATTTTATTGATGTGTGCCGTAGTACCTACTTTGGGACTGGCCCAAGATATTTTTGACAAGTATGAGGACAATGAGAGTGTCACATTTGTGGCCATGCAGCCCAAGATGTTCCAAATGCTAGGAAAAATGAGTGTCAGTACTGATGACCCTGAGGCACAGGAGTTTTTCTCCTTGGTGAACTCCATTTCCAGTTTTAAGGTAATTACCACGGAGGACAAAGGTATTTCCAAGGATATTTCCGGTTGGGTCGGCAATCGTCTGAAAAGGTCTAACTATGAGGAACTCATGCGTGTACGTGATGGCGATCAAAATGTGAAATTCTATGTAAAGGAAGGCAAGGATGACGACCATGTAAAGGAACTCCTCATGTTTGTGACCGGGCTCAAGGAAAGTATGGAGATCAACGGTAGAAGAATGGAGACGGTCTTGTTGTCTCTGACGGGGGACATTGACCTTAGACAGATAGGAAAACTCACCGATAAGATGGACCTCCCCGGAGGAGATCAATTGGGAAAGGCAAAGAAAGGAAACGAATAAACAAACGGAATGTGCAGTCCCAAAAGAAGGAGGTTGGGCCCAAAGCCATTAACTGAAATCTTTTGGGATCGTACATTGCTCATAACATCGATCAAAATGAAAAGGGCTTTAACATTATTGGCCGCCATAGGCCTACTACTTGCAAGTTGTTCCTCTACCCAAAGCTTACAGGAATACTATATTGACAATTCAGAAAACCCTGATTTTCTATCATTGGACGTCCCGGTAAGTGTATTGAACTTGGAGGAAGTGGAGCTTTCCGAGAAGCAACGGGAGGCCTTGGAATCATTCAAAAAATTAAATATCCTGGCCTTTAAAAAGACAGAGGCCAATGGTGTATCATACCAAGCCGAAAAGGCAAAGGTGAAACAAATACTCAAGAACAGTGATTTTGAGGAACTAATGAAGATGAACACCCCAATGGGCAAAGCGAGTGTACAGTTTTTAGGGGATGATAATGCCATTGATGAGGTAGTCATTTATGGGGACAGTAAGGAACGGGGCTTCGCCCTTATCCGGGTTTTGGGCAAGGATATGAGTCCGGCCCACTTTATGGAAGTACTAAAAGCCATTGAGAAATCAGACTATCAAGGTGAAGGGCTCGAACAATTGGGCGAGTTTTTAAAAGGATAACTTGGCCAAGTAACATAAAGGGGAACACAGCAGAGGGCATTCCGAGGGATGCCCTCTGCTTTTGTGATATAATTGGGTAGGGAGGAGGATTACACCCATTGCCATTTCAAAACCCGAAATCTCCGCTTACCCCAGTTCCCGTGTATGGGAACGTTTTTTTAAGAACCATCCCACTAAAACCAATGGTACCACTAGGATAAGGAAGGCAAGGACCCATTGGTATGTGGTTGATGGGGATTGTTCTGGACTTATGTTTCCATGAAATGCAAATGCACCCCAATAGTAGGGGGATTTTTTGGCATTCGCCACACTTTTATCCCGAAGGTATTCCACCTTTGATTGGCGATTGGCCATGGGGGCGGATTGGGATTTCCTGTAATGCCTATAAAAGGATTGCATGATTTTGGAGGTCGATAGATCATTTATGCTCCAAAGGGAAAATAGGACATTTTGTGCCCCAGCATACTGAAATCCCCTGGCAATGCTCATGACGCCCTCTCCCTTTTGTAGTTTTCCGATTCCCGTTTCACAGGCACTGAGGACTACCAAGCTTGGGGTAATTTGTAGGCTGTATATTTCGTTCAGGGACATTTCAGCATCGTGGAACATAATGGTGGGTGGCACCGTAAATGTGCCTCCATTGGCATGGGTCGACAAATGTAAGATATCATACTTTGGGGCGTTTTTGATGAAATTGGATTTTGTGCCCATGGAATCCAGCAAAAGGGTGGACTGCATTTCCCTTTCCACGGCGGTGGCCTCTTCAAGGGAAAAGGTAAGTTGCATAGGGGTACCCCTAAACAAGGGGAAGACGCCTAAGAGATTGTCGTTTTTATGGGGAATTTCATCTTTCACATAAAATTCTGCACTGGAATTATACACAATTGTGTTTGATAGTACAATGAAGGGCATCTCAGAAAAAAGTAGGGTCTGTGGGTCATGTGTCAATAGGGCTTCAAAGGGAACAAAACTAAGGAGCCCATCCGGGACGATAATAACATTGGTGGTTTGGGAAATTACCTCGGCAAAGTGCAACCAATTGTAAATGGTGAGCGCGGTCTTTTTATAGGCATCAATATTGTTATTGATAGTGGAGGGCGTATCAAAAAAGGATATGAACTCAGCAAGTTTTTTTTGATGTGATTCCGTTATGTCAATTTTCTTGAAAAAAAATTCTTTTTCGGTGACCATAAATTGGTATATGGCCTCGGTACCATAGAAATATTCGACCAAGGTGGCCCTATCTGCCATGAGTTTGTTTTGAATGGAATCAATGGACAATGTATGGGGATTGTACATGGGGTAGGCCTCCGAAATGTCTTTCTTTATGGCTTTTATTTCCATGCTAACACCATTGAGCGCTTCCCTAAGGGAGTTGATCTCATTAGGGGGTGAATTTCCAAGTTGCCCTTTTATCAATAGATCGGTCAGTTTTTCTTGCCGACGCAATAGTGTCTGTTCTTTCCGTAAAAGGGAATCTGTTGGAAATTGTTGAAACAGCGATTTTTTTGAGAACATTTCCTTTAAAATAGTCGTCTTGCTGCCTTCGGCATACTTGAATGCCGTCATCGCCGATTTCTGCCCCCCATCTTTTACGTGCTCTTTATAGAGTAACCCAATACATTTCTCACTACGGTTCCGATCCTTTGCCCTATTTAATAGTTTGCTTTCCTGGGAGGTAATATTCCTTTGTAGCATTTCTGAGACGTAAAACCCCAAATCATAACTTTCGAGGGCAAGGTTCGCTGTGGGCTGAATGTCCCCATACAGATCAAAAATGTCTATAAAGGTATTTTCTGGATAGAGAGACTCCCTTTTGGGAAACCCGTTGCCATCAAAATTGGGCAGAAGAGTTTGCAATGCCCTCAGTAAAGTGGTTAAGGCATCTTTTGAACGGGCCATTTTCTTTAGTAGATGGGCCTCTTCCACATAGTATTTGGCCATGGCCCTGGCCGAAATAGTTTTTTGTTGGAGCATCGCTTCCTTGGTTTTTAACAAAAAACCATAGGCCTTGTCAAGGTCACCTTGGTTGAAGGCCATTAAATACCCATTTTTATAGTGATCCACCAAAGTGGCCTGGGATTCGGGGATCACGTTGGGGGTTTGTTGCCTTTGGTATTCTCCAAGGACCATGGAACTTGAGGTTCCAATCTGTTGGAGGGTACTTTTTTTATCAGGGGGCAAACCTGGTAATCTTAGGGTTTCATCCACAATTTGCAAGGCCGTTCTGTGTTTTCCGATACTTTGATAAAGGATGGCCAAATTGATGGACCCACCGATTTGATGAATGGTACTCCCGTTCTTTTTTGCTATATAAATATATTGGTTGATAATGTTTTCGGCATTGGTATAATCCCCTATTTTGGTGTACAGATTGCCCAAGGGTTTTAAACAGCCATCTATAATGTCAAAATCGGAAATCCCAGAAAGTTCCCTCTTGGAAAAGTGGTCCCAAGCCTTTTCATAGGTGGCGATGGCATTTTTTATAGCTGAGTGTTCCTTTAAGTAGTATGCCTTGTTGCATTGAAGATATACCAAGGCAAGGTACTCATCCTTTGAAACTACTTTTTTTTCAAAAGTGCGCTCCTGTTGGTCCAATAATCGAAGGGAAGTTTCATTTTGATCATTGATAAAGGTGATGGCCGCAGTATAGATTTGCTCCTCAAGATGTTGGGAAAGACTGATTGCGCAACTTAGAAAAAGGATGGAAAAAAGATTTTTTCTCACGCGAAATAGATTCAATACCGTTACTATGAAATCGTCTTGAGTTTCCAAAATTCGCTGCAAATCCATCTTATGTACCCATTTTTTGTCTTTTTTTCATTCCGTAGCGCCCTAGTTCCCCTTACAATGTTTTACCTCCCAAGATAATGTTACAGCTTCCAGATGGCATAGAATTGCCAATGGTTAAAATCCTTTTTGGAGCCTAGCACATACCTAGCACCCAAACTAGGGCCAATTCTGGCAAATCCCAATGTAGCTTCAAATAATGCCCCACTCCGGAAATTGGAAAACGAACTGTTGATTTCCATTGAGGAATTGGCACTGTCAATTAAGAAGGAATCAGTTTCATTTTCAAAGGTCTCAATTAAAATGTCATCCCTACGCCTTTCACTGATGGACAAGGAACCCTGGATTCCCATTCCTATCCCTATATGATCATTTACATTGTACCGGACCAATATGGGGATTTCCCAATCTACGTTACGGTAACTACTATTTGTGGTGGTCCTTTGCAATTGTGGTAGCCCTTGTGGCCCCACGTTGACGAGTCGGTCAGTCACCGTGGTTTTCGCATCATAGGTATGAATGTCATTCTCCCATTCCACTTGCCAATACCAACGATAGGATTTATAGGGCGATATTGTGGCCCCCATAAAATAACTGTTCGATTGTTCCAAATTTGGATACAGCTTGTATCCTGATTTGATTCCTATCGAAATTCCGGGGAGAAAGCGGGTGGTGGAGTAATTGGTTAGGATAGGGTCATTTTTATCAAAAATAATGGCCGTTCTGCTTTTGGTCTTTTTCTTATGGAAATCTTTGCCAAACTTTATTTTGTATCGAACAAATCCTTTGGTGGAGTCGTATTCCATCACATTTTTTTGCTCACTACCGGGGAGGTAAATATTTTTAAAGGTAAAGATGGCCTGGGTTTTGGTAAATGTGGTATCCAGACAGCTGTAGATGACTTCCTTTTTGGGACAGATACGGCATTTTGGGTACATATCCATAATTTCCAAGGTAGATTTATCCAACATATCCGGAATATCCGTTTCCAATCGTATGGTCCTTGCGGGTACTTCACCGTTGTTTTGGAATTTAATCTTGTATTTCAAGGTCTTGAGACGAACCAATCGGTAATTCATTAATGTACCATTGCTTGACATTTTATTGGGATCATGGGAGGTAACGATTTCCATTTCCATATCCTTGACCTTGTGGTTATCATAGTCCGAATCCGGAATGTACACCCCACGAACAGATACAATGGCACTTGTATCCTTGAGCATCTCAGGGGTGGTCCTTAAGGTGAAAAAAATGTTCCGTTCCTCGTTGGGCTCCATACCATTGAACTCAAGAACGTCCCAGTCCCTATACGCTGCTTGGGATTCCTCAAGGGTCACTGGTAGATTGATCCGTTCAGTGGAATCCTGTGGTTGTGGTCTTAATAAGGATACATCATCATTCCTTGAGGCCAATAAGGTGTTGTCATACTGTTCTTTGGGGTGGGTCTGCGCAAAAGTACTGCTTGGGATTTGCCTTTCCCCGTGATGTGTTCTGGTGTCAATAATATCAAAATTGTTGGCCTTGTATTTTTGTTCATTGTAAAATAAATAGAGTTTGCCACGTGTCGTATGGTCCCTTGTATTTTTATAACTCATTATGAGCACCATTTCATCTTCCGGCATGGGTTCCCTATTTCGTTGCAATGTGAAATCCCCATTCATGGTAGCTTGATCATCAAGGTGTTCCGATGTGCTGTCAATTGAAACTTTTTTGGGGAGGGCCGTGGGCGGTTTTCCCGTATCATAATGGTTGGTGGCCCATAGCCTAACCGTGTATTCCCCCTTGGATACATAGATGTGGGAAGGACTTTTTTCCTTACTATACGTGCCGTCGCCAAATTCCCAATAATAACTGTAGTACGCCTTTGGGGCACCGGCTATTTGCTGAAGGGGAGGGGTTTCTGGACCAAAGATATATGTATTCCCGTCCTGTTGGCCGTCAAACCGTATGGTGGCGACTCTTTGAAGGGAGTCTTGGATACTTTCCTCCTGGGCCCACCCAAGAGGGGCAACACAAAGTGCGCAAAACAAGGCGGTTTTTTTGAACATATGGTCGGATTAATTCGACTTCTAAAGTACAAAAAGAGATGGTCATTGGACCATCTCTTTTGTTGCTGTCCCTTACGGTAGATCGTTGATTAAATCCGTTAACTGTGCTTCCGTGGCAACGGCAGTTTCGGCAAGGGAAAAGGTAATGATTTCATCAGCGGCAATGGTCACGGGCTTTATGGCATACTTCCAATTACCGTTATCCTCGGATATAAATATGACGTGACATTCAAGTCCTATGGGAATTTCGCCATAGTGCTCACTGAACAATCCATCCTCATACGTATCCAAAGCGGCGAGCCCTGTATTCTCACCATCATAGGACAGATAGATATTACTGTTGGTATAGTCATACCCAGTTGGGGCCTGTACATAGATAGTGGTCTTGGGCCTTGGGTCGTTGTAAAAGCGATCGATGTTGGACCATCCAAAATCTGATAAGAACGCGTAGTACTGTCCGCCTTCCACAAAGACACCACCTTGTCCTGTGGCATTTGCCGGATCCTCCTCCCACGTTAGATTTCCGTCGTCATCAATAGTGCCATTCCAAAGAACCATATCGGGATCACTGCCTCCGGTCAAATCTGATGGTACGGTAAGTATAATATCACAATCGTTGTCCAAGGGTTCGCCGTCCTGGGTAGCCCGGATATAAAATTCTCCCCCAGAAATGAGCAATTTTTTATTGCCATTTGGCAGTACACCCATGGTAGGTTTATTGGTGACCAACATATGACCTTTGTCAAACAGTTCAACAAACGCTACGTCCACAGAGCCTGAAACTGGGTTTCCATCCAATTTGAGGCAACTTCCGTTTATGGTAATGTTAACCCCTTTTTCAGAAGTAAAGGTCGTACTCCCGTCCTCGGCCTCAAATTGAAATTGTTGGGTAAGGTCTTCCAGGGCATCAGATTGTAGCTTTGCAAATTCCTGTGCTGTGGGAGGTGTTTCCACCAGCATGTCGCCGTCATCGCTTTTCCCACAACCGATAAAAAACAAAGAGGCCATTAAAACAGTTCCTAAAAAACATTTTGCATTTTTCATAGTCTTAACTTTTAAAATTTAATGCTTGATTAATGGGGCTTTTATGCCCTTACGACCTTATATCAACTTCATGGAAAAATTGTTACCCCTTTTTTTCTAAGTTTTTTACTTTTAACCGTAAATAGGGAGCCAATGAAGGGTAAAAAAATACATGGGGACCAAAAATATGTGGATGGGTTGCTACAGAACAATCCGTTTGTGATACAGTCTATCTATGACTTGTATGCTCCCAAGGTCATCAACTATATTAAACGGAACAATGGGGATTTGGCGAATGCCCAAGATGTCATACAGGAAACATTGATCACCATATATAACCAGGCGAAAACGGAAAACTTGCAATTGACCTGCCCTTTTGATGCCTATTTTTTTCTGTTGTGTAAGCGCAAATGGCTGAACCAACTTAAAAAAGCATCGAAAAAGGAGGTAACGATCAATGAGGAAATGGTATATAAGGATGAGGGGGGCACAGAACAGGTTTTTGAAACCTCTTTGTTTGAACAACAGTACAACCTTTTTGAGGAAATGTTCCAGAAACTGGGCAAGAGCTGTAAAGATGTGTTACGCACGTCATTTAAAGTGAAGACCATGGATGAGGTGGCCAAGATATTGGGGGTTTCCTATGCCTATGCGAGAAAGAAAAAATCGTTGTGCATTGGTAAACTCACCCAAATGATAAAGGAAACACCTGCCTATCAACAGTTAAAACAATAGTATGCAAGAACAAGACTATTTGGATATGGAAAAGTATCTTTCCAATACCCTTTCCGGGAATGAACTCCATGTATTTGAGGCTAGGTTACAGGATGATGATGAGTTTAAGGAGGCCTTTCATCAGTATGCGAAAACATCCCAGTTTTTGGAAGGCAAGTTTGGGAATGGGAAAAAGGATAAGGACTTCAAGGACAATTTGGAGCGAATTTCCGCATCCTATTTCGAAAAAGATGAAGTCGCTGGTCATCAGGGAAAGCAACGGTTGCCTTGGTATTATGGTGTGGCCGCTGCGGCAGTGGTCTTGATAGGCTTTTTCCTGTTTCGGCCATCTGCCCATCCAACATATGCTGAGTACGCCGACCATGGTGTTATTGGTATTACTGTTCGGGAATCGGGAAACCAATTGTTGGTCGATGCTGAAAATGCATTCAATACCCAGGATTACAAAGCAGCCGATTCCTATTTCAAACAATTGATACAGGATGATCCGATCAATGTGGAGTTTCAATTATACAGGGCCATTTCGTTGGTGGAACAAGATAAATATGGGGAGGCGGAAACCCTATTGAACGCAATTGTGGAAGCCCGATCAGTGTATGGGAATAAGGCCTTATGGTACTTGGCATTGAGCCAACTAAAGCAAGGGAAATACGATACTTGCGCCCAAACCCTACGATTGCTTCCTGAAGGTGCGGAGGACTATGGGAACGCACAAGAACTGCTTGGGAAACTGGATTAGGGCAACTTACATCCCACTATTCCAAATCCCTAAATCACTACAATCTTATATGGATATTCCTGTGGTGTGGGTAGAACGGACATCCATACCGGGACTGGTACTTCTGTTACCAAATCATCAAGCTTATACCTTGGCTTTCACCCCACTTTTGATCCTTCCTGCATTTTAGTATATTCGCCCAACTATAAACATTGTTTAATTTTTAAATTCTAAACACTATGGATAATCCACAAAAATGGGTCGATGCAGGCTGGAACTTCATTATGGAGTATGGCCCCAAAGTCATTGGTGCCATTGTCATTTACATCATCGGTTCTTGGGTCATTGGCCGAATTAGGGGCGTTGCCCGAAGAATGATGGCCAAGAGCGAATATGATGAGTCACTTCAAAAATTTCTATTGAACTTATTGTCTTGGGCCTTAAAAGTGCTATTGATCGTCATTGTGATAAGTACTTTAGGAGTTGATGTCACCACATTTGCCGCTGTACTTGCAGCTGCAGGTTTAGCTATTGGCATGGCCCTTCAGGGTTCCCTGGCGAATTTCGCAGGGGGGGTACTACTACTGATTTTTAAGCCTTATAAAATTGGGGCTTTAATTGAAGCGCAGGGTGCTTTGGGAGCCGCAAAGGAGATTGAGATTTTTACCACTAAAATGGTAACCCCTGATAATAAGCTGACCATTATTCCAAACGGCCCCATGGCAAATGGAAATATTGTGAACTATACGGCTGAAGGAATCATACGGGTTGACACCCAAGTGGGAATCCATTATGACGATGATCCCAGAAAGGCAAAGGAAGTATTGTTGGAGATGTTGAAATCCAACCCAAAGGTGTTGAAGGACCCGGCCCCTTCGGTGGATGTATTGGCCCTGGGCGAGAGTTCCGTGGACTTGGCTGTACGGCCTTTTTGCAAGCCTGAGGATTATTGGGATGTGTATTTCCATACCGTGGAAAACACCAAATATGTGCTTGATGGGGCGGGTATTGAAATTCCCTATCCGCATTCGGTTGAGATTGAAAAAAAGGGATAAAAAAGACCCTATAAAGATTAAAAACATGAAGCCCGTTGTATTATCCAGACCAGATACAACGGGTTTTTATATGCCCGTATAATTCTGGGGCGTAATGGCCCCAAGTTCTTTTTTGACCTCTGGGGAAACGTCCAATCCGTTCACAAAATTTTCAATCACCGCCTGATTGATCGTCTTGTTAGTCCTGGTAAGCCCCTTCAACGCCTCATAAGGATTGGGGTGGCCCTCACGCCGTAAAATGGTCTGTATGGCTTCAGCCACCACGGCCCAATTATCGGTAAGATCCCGTTGCAGTTTGCTTTCATTCAATAACAACTTGTCCAGCCCTTTTAGGGTTGCCGTAAAAGCAATCAGGGTATGGGCAAAGGGCACACCTACATTACGTAATACCGTACTGTCGGTAAGGTCACGTTGTAGTCGTGAAACTGGCAGTTTGGCAGAAAGATGGGTAAAAATGGCATTGGCCAATCCTAAATTGCCTTCTGAGTTTTCAAAATCTATGGGATTTACCTTATGGGGCATGGCCGAAGATCCTACTTCCCCTTCCTTGATTTTTTGTTTGAAATAATCCATTGAGATATAGGTCCAAAAATCCCTGTCCATATCCAACACAATGGTATTGATTCTTTTTAGGGTGTCAAAAAGGGCCGCCATATGATCGTAGTGCTCAATTTGGGTGGTAGGGAAAGAGTGGTACAGTCCCAAGCTTTGTACAAACCCTTGTCCAAAGGCCTTCCAATCTATATTGGGATAGGCCACCCTATGGGCATTGTAATTACCTGTGGCCCCACCGAACTTGGCGGCAGAGGGAATATCGTTCAAGAGATTGAACTGCTCCTTTAGGCGTTCTATATACACGCCTATTTCCTTGCCCAAGCGGGTAGGGGAGGCCGGTTGGCCATGGGTACGCGCCAGCATGGGCACTTGGGCCCATTCCTTGGCCAGGGCAGTCAGCTTTTCCACCAACTCAAGATAAGATGGCACATATACGTCATTCATGGCATCCCGAATGGAGAGCGGAACCGCCGTATTATTGATATCTTGGGAGGTAAGGCCAAAGTGAATAAATTCCTTGAACGGGGTGAGGCCCAATTTATCAAAGGTCGATTTCAGAAAATACTCTACTGCTTTGACATCGTGGTTTGTGGTCTTTTCTATTTCCTTGATTTGTGCGGCATCATCCGAATCAAAGTTCTTGTAAATGTCCCTTAGGGTGTCAAACCTTCCTTTATCAAATTGGGCCAGTTGGGGCAAGGGAAGCTCACAAAGGGCGATAAAGTACTCCACTTCCACCAATACCCTATACTTGATGAGGGCGCCTTCTGAGAAATACTGTGTCAGGGATTTCGTTTTGCCGGCATAACGGCCATCAATGGGGGAAACGGCATTTAAGTGTGTATGGGACATCTGTTTTAGAATTTATGAGGGCAAAGATACCATCTTTTACATGTCCATGGACTGTATTTTGGCCAATATCTTTCGGGCCCTGGCCCGGTAACCGGCACTTCCTTGGGCATAGTTTCTTTCTAGGATACCCCTTAATTCGGGATGTATCCAATCAAATTTTTGCCCCAATAGGAACAGGGTCTGCATGGAATACGCTTGGGGTGCTATTTTGTGCTGTCCAAGAAGCCAATCAAAGCATGCCTCTACAATTTTTTCAAGATGTTCCCCATTTAGGGTTTGCTGAACCATATTCGGTTTTGTGGCAAAGTAATCCTTGGCCAAATACTCACATATTTTTGCCAGGGGGCGTATACAGGAATCCAGTTGCATGTGTAGCAGGCTATCGGTGAGTTCGTCCATATAGGGTAACGCCAGTTCCCTATTCTGAACAATGGCAAATTCAAGTACCCATGCGGCACGACTTGATAAGGGGGTTTTGTTTTCTTTGGCAATGGCCAGGAGCAAGGGAACCATCCCAGGGTTTTCCATGGCCATTGTTGCCATTTTTCCACGGGACTCCCTGGTAGCGTTGGTATAGTCAAGTAGGTTCTTTACTTCTATTAGGGTCATTACGAGCGTTCAACGTATTCTTTTATGGCCTTTACGGCCTTTGGTACCCCTTTCACGGCCGTTTCGGCAATAATGGTGAGGTTATCAAAATCAGATTCGGAGACCGTGGGCCTGGGGTCTACAAAATAAATGGGTATTCCAGGGGGGACAAAATTGATCAAACTTGCTGCGGGATATACTTGCATGGACGTACCTATGATCAATAGGAAATGGGCCTGTTCCACCACAGGTATGGCCTGCGCCATGGCAGGGACGCCTTCCCCAAACCATACAATATGAGGTCGTAATTGGTGGCCCTCACTATCGGTATCCCCAAGGACGAGATCCTTTCTCCAGTCCATTATCTTGTTTTCATACCTGGTGGACCTTACTTTCAAAAGTTCACCATGTAAGTGCAGTACTGAGCTGCTCCCGGCCCGTTCATGGAGGTCGTCCACATTTTGGGTGATTATATTGACTTCATGAGTCTTTTGCAGTGACGCCAATACCATATGTGCGGCATTTGGTGCCACTTTTAAGAGTTGTCTGCGCCTTTGGTTATAGAATTCCAGGACCAAGGCCGGGTCATTGGCAAATCCAATGGGGGAGGCCACTTCCATGACATCATGGCCTTCCCAAAGTCCGTCGGCATCACGAAACGTCTTGAGCCCGCTTTCAGCGCTGATGCCCGCACCTGTTAGGACAACGACTTTCTTTTTCAAAATACTAGCATTAGATGTTTTTCCATTTCAGATAAACAGATGAATCGGCCAATGGTTGCAATGTATTGCCGGAACTGCTCCCAGCCTCCGCCTCTACATACGCTATGGCTTCTTGTTTTGTCATAAAGCCTTCTTTGATCATAGTATCAATTTCGGTGATGGCCTTGTGAAAATCACCAATTTGAACTTGGCAGGCGATGATATTCAATCTTGCATTGACATAAAGGGGATAGTTTTCCACGGTTTTTAGGTAATAGGGCAATGCCCTGTTGAATTGATTGGCCGACACATAAACATTCCCCCTGATATAATCCAAAAAATTATCTTGGGTTGATTTTTCCAATCTATGTATACAAGTTAATGCGCCATCCGAATCGTTTTGTAAGATGTAATAGTCAATCAGCATTAAATTGGTACTATGGTCATGTGGGAAATGTTTTCTTAACCCTTCAAGGGCCTTTAAATGGGTTTCCTCATTCAAAAACTGTGAGCATTGAATATTCAACACATGAAAGATTTTCTGGTCGTTAAGTGAACCGTTTAAACTCTCAAGGAGCATATGTGCCCCCTTGTAATTTCCTTTTTGAATCATTTGACTGGCACGGCCAAGTTTAATATGGGATGCCATTTTTCCAAAACTCAAAAATTTATCTACAATGGTTTTAGGTAAACTCAGTAGATAGATGTTATTAATGGTTCTACTTAGGTTCTCACCGGTCGTATAGGTATAAACGTCCAACACTTTGAACTCCCCCTCATTTCTATAGACCAATTGATAATCATGGTAATTAAGTCCACTGGTTTCCGAATAAAGTCTAAATAGGAGATGATAGGTTTTTTCCAATACATCATATCGTAAGGAGATCAAGTCATAAAAACCACCGTTTTCCACTTCTTTGACAATTTGGTTGCCAACATTTTGAAAATTACGGAGAAACCCTTCTGTAAATCCTTTTTCGTATTTTTTTAAGTTTGATGATGCTTCAGGGATGAAAGTGGCGCGCTTCATAAAACCTTTGGTGTCAAATAGCTTTATATAACTTTCTGAATCTGAGTTTTCAATGTATTGTTGAATTTGGGTTCCCAAATCGTAAGCTAGGGAGTCATTTACTTGGGATTCGGAAACTGTTTGGAAACCAGGTAGGTTTTCCCTGAAGTCATCTTTTTTTTTATTTTCCGTTCGACAGGATTGAAAACAAGAAAATGTAAGAATGAGTAATAAAGGAAGTAATTTATTCATGCAATGATTTGGAATGAGAGATATTTTTGATGTAAAGCTACTGAAATATTTAGAGGGATTCATTACCCCGGAACGCAGTATTCGGTTTAAGGAAATACTACAGGAACGAACCCGGTATATCACCGTCGCCATGGAAGATGTGTTTCAAATGCACAATACCAGCGCTGTGATTCGAAGTTGTGATGTCTTTGGGGTACAAGACCTCCATGTCATTGAGAATAGGTTTGGGGAGCGATTGGACAAAAATATTGCCATGGGGGCACAACAATGGGTAAGTGTCCATAGGTATATGGACTCCGGTTCATGTGTTGGGCAGCTGCGGTCACAGGGATATCAAATTATAGCTACCACTCCACATGGGGGAGCACAGTTGCTCACCGATTTTGCCCTGGACCAAAAAACCGCTTTTTTCTTTGGGACCGAAAAAGAAGGACTATCAGATTATATTCGAGATGTGGCCGATGGATTTTTAAAGATTCCCATGCATGGGTTTAGTGAGAGCCTGAACATATCGGTATCGGCCGCAATCGTGCTTCACGAAATGGCTCGGCAACTTAGGGAGGCCCCTTTTGATTGGCATTTAACAAGTAAAGAACGGGAACAACTTCAATTGGAATGGACTAAATGCTCCATCAAAAGCATTGAAAAAATCATGGCCCGTTATGAGTCGCAAAACCAATAATTAGTATATTTAGTGGGCTAACTAACGTTAAATAACTCACCTATGACAATACTTCTTTACATTTTAATCGGCATTGTACTTTTGGTTTTACTTTTGGGAGCCATTGCCCCCAAGAATTATGAAGTGTCCCGCTCTGTTGTCATCAACAAGGGACGGAAGGACATTTTCCCGCACCTAAAATTTCTCAAAAAACAGGAGGCGTGGTCACCTTGGGCGAAGCGAGACCCCAATATGGAACGTAAGTTTACAGGAACTGATGGTGAAGTTGGGGCCATTAGTTATTGGAACGGTAATAAGGAAGTAGGCGAGGGGGAACAGGAACTTACCAAGGTGGTCGACAACGAATTGGTGGAATCCCAATTACGGTTTTTGAAACCGTGGAAATCACAGTCAGATGCCTTTATAAAGGCTGAGGATGCAGGAGCTAATGCAACCATGGTCACATGGGGCTTCAGGGGCAAAAACAAATTTCCCATGAGTATTATGATGCTCTTTATGAACATGGATAAAATGATTGGAAAGGATTTTGAGGAAGGTCTTCAAAGCCTTAAGGAACAAATGGAAGCATAATGGTGGGGGAAGGCAATATGGTAGGGTGGTTTGAGATTCCCGTCATGGATATGGACCGTGCCAAAAAGTTTTATGAGGCGGTCTTTGACATTGAGATTCAAGTACAAGATTTTGGAGGAACGTTAATGGGATGGTTTCCTTGGGCTGATGGTAAACCGGGATGTCCGGGCTCCCTAGTCCATAATCCGGAATGGTATGTTCCCAATCGAAAGGAAGGGGTGTTGATATATTTTTCGAGTGCAGATGTCCAAATTGAATTGGACCGAGTGGCTGCCGCTGGGGGAAGAATTTTAAAACCCAAGACCTTGATTAGCCCTGAAGTGGGCTATATGGGGCTTTTTCATGATTCGGAGGACAATCGTATTGCATTGCATTCTAGAAAATGACCCTCTGAACCAAAGCACCTATCTAGAATTGTTGTTACAAAATCCAAAATTCCGGGATGCCTGAATAACAGCTATTCCGTACAGCCCAAAGTTAATTTTTCCTTGTTCGGTAATATAAGTTCCACGTACCAGAGTTGGATATAACAATATCCAAAAGACCGTCATTGTTTACATCTCCCACCTCAATATGGTAGGTGTCGTCCTTTAGGTCTTCCCTCAAACCAATTTCTTGAAAATCCCCTGACTTACTTCCCATATACACATAATTTCGTTCCTCAAAGTTTCCTTCCACGACATCTAAATAACCGTCCTTATTTAAATCAGCAACCTGTATTGAGGAAGTCTCACGCTTTGCCTTGAATGAAAAGGACTTTTTGAAATCATGTTTTCTATCTCCAAAAAATATATTGTTTTCAGCATTGATATTTCCGCTAACAATATCTAAATAACCATCATTGTTCATATCCCCAATGGCAATTGAGCGGGTTTCATCATTGGCTTTTCCAAATTCAATAATGTCAGAAAAGTGTAGGTTTCCATCATTGATATAAATTCGATTGGGAATGTTCCGTTCAGCGGTTATTAAATCTAGGGTTCCATCCCCATTGATATCAATGATTCTGGTCTGTATTGTTTTGTCCGAACTATCCCCAAAGGTTATGGTTGTATTGAAATTTCCTTGCCCATCGTTTAAGCAAATTTCATTTTTTGCCCTTCGATTGGATAAAATTATATCGATATCCCCATCCTTATCAATATCCACAATTTCCATATTTCGGGTAGGGGATTTAGAACCAAATTTTACACCAACCGAATACACACCTTCCTTATTTCCAAAGTATAGCATGTTATCTATATTATCGTTTGCCACGGCAATATCACTAAAACCATCATTGTTAAAATCAGCACTTTTTAACGAATAGGAAGCGTCCAAAAAATTGCCAATGGGTTGGGCTGATTTAAAACCTCCGTGCCCCTCATTGTAGTACAAATAATTTTGTTCGGCCCAATGTCTGCCATTCGCCACAAGTGCATCTAAATCCCCATCGGAATCAATATCAAAAAGCGTTATCGACGCAGTTCGATTGGATTTGGTTCCAATTGAGAAAAAACCATCTGCATTAAAGAATGAGATTTCTTGCGAAAATCCATTCATGGAAACTCCGATAAGCAGCGCCATTGCCACGCTTTTTGGTATAGTGATAAGAATTGTGGTGTATATGGTGGAATACTTCATACATAGAGAGGAATTCATGGGATCCATCCATTCTTCTTTAAGCCCTTTTCAGGATGCAAACTGAAATATGACAGACGTACAGGACAATACCATTCTTTGGGATGTTCACCTGCTTGGATACTATTGGGTCGGGGCTCCACTCAATTCCAATAAAGCGGTATCATAGTCATTCTCAAGGGTGACTTTTCCATTGGTCACAGTTACTTCCATGTTGGAATAGGTGTCGTACAATTTGGTGCCATCACCAAAAAAACCCTTGACCCACAATGACTTTTTCCCTTTGGGCAAATTTAGCCCCACTACCACTTTGTCCCGGTATTCCCCGTCCATATAGGTGCGACTGAACACATATGGTTTTTTGGTCAAACGCTTATGTCTACCAGCGCCTATGGCCGGGTGATCGGCCCTAAATTGGCCTAATTTTTTCCAGTGGTCATGGATTTTTTTGGTAGCGGGGAGACTATCTAAATCTTGCCAGTTCATAAAAGAACGTAGGTTGGCATCCCCTTCCGCACCTTCATGGACCAATTCCCTGGCCGTTTCATCCCCGTAATAGATTTGGGCGGCCCCTGGTGTCAATAACAATACATTGGCAGTTTTATAGGGCATTTTCCGCTCCCGGTCAAATGGATCGCCATCATCATGGGAAGTCAGATAGTTCATCACACTCTTTCCCTTCAATGAGGAACGCAGCACACTATTGTATTTTTTAAAGATGGACTCGTAGTCTTTCTGGGCATCGTATTTAAGTTCAAAGTTGATAAGGCTGTGGAACCCATGATCAAAATAATCAACTTTCTTATCCCCAAAGTCGTAATCACGTCCACCTGAGACCCCATATCCATAGACTTCCCCCACCATATAAAAGGGGGTATCGTCAAGAACTTGGTCCGGATGCTTCATTTTCCATGTGTTAAAGGCATGGGAAGCTTCCTTATACAGTTCGGCCCAGGCCTTTTCATCGGCATGTTTGGTGGTGTCCACCCGAAACCCATCTATGCCCAAGTCGTTGACATAGTCGGTAAGCCATTTAATGATATAAAAACGGGGCGCCCTGGGATAACCAGTACGTTCAAAGAAAAGTTGTAATTCATCCAATTCACTACTCAGGCGACCCTCTTCCTTCCATTTGGCCAGCAGCGGGTCTGGAAGTTCCACTACTTCGTCCGATTCAGTGAGAATGTCCGGTAGGTTCTCAACCAAGGTACACTGCGTAGTATTTTCATAGGTGGTAAATTCGCATTTGGGTTGGGTGCGTACCCAAGCCTCCGGCCAAGCAGGATCCCCTTGCGTTACGGGCCCGGTATGGTTGAGAACCACATCCATTAGAATACGAATTCCGTTTCCGTGGGCCGTTTTTACAAGCCGCTCCAAATCCTTTTTTGTTCCAAAATTGGGGTCAAGGGCAGTCCAGTCCTTCGCCCAATATCCATGGTACCCATAGGTGGTCCCGGTTCCTTCATCAGTGCTTCCGTGAATTTGTTCCACGACAGGTGTGAACCAAATGGCATTGACACCCAAATCCGTAAAATACCCTTCCTCTATTTTTTGTGTGATACCCTTTAAGTCTCCCCCCATGAAACCCCTAAGCACTGCCGTTGAATCAACCCGTTCAAAATTGAGATCGTTTTGTGAGTCCCCATTTTTGAAGCGGTCGGTCAATAAAAAATAGACAGTGGCGGCATCCCAGGTAAAAGGGACATTCCTTTGAGCCGTTTTAGTATCCGTAGGCTCCTCTTTTTGGATATTTTCGGGAGTTTTTTTTTGTTCTTCCCCACAACTGGCCAATACCAATATCAATAGGAAGGGGAACAAGGTTTTCTTCATGGTTGGGTATTTCCGCTAAGCTATAAAATGAAGTTGGATTGCGAAAATTTTATTTTTTCCGGTTCAATACCCTGAACTCCTCATAACAACTGCTGATGGCATCCAATATCTGTAAATCGTTGGCCGTGGTGATAAATGTCTTGGAATAGTTGCAGTTATTGAGGATGTCCTGAATATCTACCTTCTCAACCTGGAGCAATTCCGTTAGGACCTCACGATCAAATTTTGAGGCCAAAAGGTCCCGTATTCTGTCATCTTCCTTTATTTGCCTCAGTTTTCGCATTTGGGCAGGGCGCTTCCCAAATAAATTGCGCAATTGATCGGCCGGATTGAGGATGGCACCCAATACCTTGGTCACGGCGCTAGGGCTCTTTCTTCCGGCCTCGTAGCTTACCGGCAGCCCTGAAATACTGTACTGATAGGCGGTGTTGATGGGAAGGTTCTTTACATCAATCTCTAGATAACCTGTTAATTGATAGGGTTTTACAATAACTTCCTCAAGGGCATACGCCAGTTCGGTAAGGGCGATTTCCGTATCTGAAAACCTAAACATATCGTTGGTGACCCTAATTTTTTGTGATTTGAACCCCAGATACGAAAAGTAAAGGGTGTCGTTGACGGAGGCAGGAATGTTGAACCGCCCTTCTGTATCCGTAATGGTACCGATTACCTTGTTTAGGTTAATGATGTGTACACTTTCCATGGGTTTGCCACTTTGGGCATTGACCACTAGGGCAGTAAGGGGACTTCCCTCTTCCGGGGATGGTGGCACATCCTGAAAATACCCTACAAAGGGAAGCAGCAACAGGACAAGGAGGACAATGTTTCTCATTCAGGATAGTATGGCACTAAAATACGAAACAACGAAAAAATGGAGGGACAATTTCCTTTTTTGGGAATCCATTAACTAAAAAAAGCCATTTTTCTTTCGACTCCTTCGTTTGCCCGAAAAGGCAGCTTTCCCATGGTTTCCCTTTCTATGGGGCTTCTTCCTCCCTCTTTTTTCATTTCTGGTACCACCTTTCCAGCCTGATTTTTTTCTTTTTCCTCCTTTGTGGCTTTTCTCTTGCTTGGTAATCTCCACATTGATGAAACGCCCCTCTTCCTTAAAATCCTTGAAGGTTCCCAGGACAAGGTCGGCATGCCCGGAATCCGTGTTAAAAAATGAGAAGTTGTCCATGACATCCACCTTAAACACATCATCCTTGTCCAGGCGTAAGGTGTCTTTGAGGAAATCCTTGAGGGACATCCAGTCATACCCATCCCGGGCACCTACATTGATAAAGTACCGCAGCTCCCCTTCAGCGGCCCTATTCCCCTTTTTATCTGAATCGGGGCCTGTGTTGAGGTCCTTTGCCTTACTGTAGTAATCGTAAAACCGGCTAAATTCAACGGATACCATTTTTTTGATCAATTCCTTTCGGTCCAAATTACCTAGCATCTCATAAATGGCGGGTAGGTAGGCATCTATTTCCGGATTTACTTGGGTATCCCTTATTTTGTTGGCAAGGTGGTACAGTTGTATTTCGCAGATTTCAATACCCGTGGGAATGGGCTTTTTTAGAAAATCCTGCTTTATTTTTTTCTCAAGGGTCTTGATTTTGCTTTGTTCACTGCGTGTGACGATTACCATTGATGTTCCCTCCTTGCCAGCCCTTCCCGTACGGCCACTGCGATGTGTGTAGGTCTCAATATCATCCGGTAGTTGATAATTGATGACATGGGTGATATCATTCACATCAATACCCCGAGCCGCCACGTCTGTGGCGACCAACATTTGTATTTGCTTTTTCCGAAAGGCCCCCATGACCAAATCGCGTTGGTTTTGGCTCAGGTCACCATGCAGGGCCCCGGCATTATAGCCGTCCTCAATTAGTTTTTCGGCTACTTTTTGGGTGTCGCGCTTGGTACGACAAAAGACTACGGAAAAGATATTGGGATTGGCATCGGCCAACCGTTTTAAGGCTGGATAGCGATCCCTGCCACCTACCACATAATACTCATGTCTTACGGTGACGGCTCCTGCATTTTTGGCACCTACCGTAATTTCATGCGGGGCATGCATAAACTTTTTGGCAATTTGGGCCACCTCTTTGGGCATGGTGGCCGAGAA
>JBFOLQ010000534.1:0-3593 GCA_040830145.1 Flavobacteriaceae bacterium
GCCGCGGGCGTGGTGGTAAGTCAAAACAGTGGAGCTCCCGGATCGGCCGCCAAGGTCAATATAAGGGGGTTTACAGGGAATCCGGTGTATGTGATCGATGGATTTATAGATGGGGATATCAATGCCATTAATCCAAACGATATTGAGAGTATTTCCATATTGAAGGATGCGTCGGCTACGGCCATTTATGGATCTCGGGGCGCCAATGGGGTTATTTTGGTCACGACAAAAAATGCCAAAAAAAATCAAGGGCTTAAGGTAGATGTGGATTACTACCATACCATTTCACAATTGAATGAAAAACTCGATTTATTGGACCCCATTTCCTATATGAAGATTGTAAACCGAAAATTGGCTGAGGCAGGGGCCCTGGAGATCTTTTCAAGTGCGGAAATAGCCGAAGCCGAGGGCACACCGGGATTTGGTACGGATTGGCAGGATGAGATTTTTAGGGTGGCCCATTCAGACAATATAGCCGCGACCCTATCACGGGGTTGGGAGAATACCAATCTGCGATTCTCATTGGGTGCACGTAATGATGAGGGGATTGTTGAAAACTCGGATTACGAGCGATATACGTCACGGCTCAATTTTAATTCTGATTTGACCGAGAAAACGAAATTAGGCGTCAATGTTGCTTTCACACTTGAAAAAACACACAATATTGCCCAAAATGGAGGGAGGGCCGACGGTGAAAATGATGTAGTGGCAGCTGCTACTGCCTGGTCCCCCAATCTATCAGTGATTGATGTTGAAACAGGTGATTATACGGGGTTTCAGGGATATGGTGCCACAGTGAGGCGAAATCCGGTCTATCTGGCCCAAGAGGTAAATAGGAATGGGGAGAATAAGGTATTTAATGCCAATATTGGCCTTGAGCAAGAACTTTTGGAGAATCTGCGGTTAAAACTTTTTGGCGCAACGCAGTTCAGGGATGTGGATGGGAGGACCAAGCGCCGATTCGAGCCCGCAACCCCTGGTTCTGTAACACAAATAGCAACAACAGTGGGGAATGACTATAGCTATCAAGGAAATATTCAGTTAGATTATAATAAGGATTTTGGTGATGATCATCGATTGGATGTTACCGGCGTTTTTGAGGTCCTTGATCGTAAAATAGAGCGAGAGAGTGTTACCACCTCCTTCCCTACGGAAGGGGAGCCTGGTGTAGATTCAGAGGTGATTCCCAGGATAGAGCCCGAAGGACAACTTTCTTATTTGGCCCGAATGGGGTATTCGTTCAAGGATAAATTATTGTTTACAGGATCCGTTAGGTTTGATGGTTCATCGAGGCTTCCGGCCGATAACCAATGGGATGATTTTTTTTCTGGGGCAGTGGCCTACAGGTTGTCGGATGAAAAGTTCCTAAAGGACTCCAAGACCATTGATAATTTGAAATTGCGCTTGGGATATGGGGAAATAGGTAATGTCAATTCCCTGAGTGCCTTTCAGGTGCAAGACCTTACCAATCCCCGAATAAGGGGCTATGTATTTAATGGACAACTTGTGACTGACGCCGAAGGTTTGGAGGATGGATCCAATAGGGCCAACCCAAATTTAAAATGGGAGGTGTCAAAACAATGGAACACGGGAATTGATCTGAGTCTATGGAATGGGAAGGTAGAGCTCATCGCAGATTATTACATCAAAACCACTGATGATTCCCATTTTAATGAACCAGTGGCCTCCTTTTTGGGGGGAGGTACCATCACCACCAATACGGGAAAGGTAAGGAACGAGGGACTTGAATTTCAAATAAGCCATAAATGGTCCAGTGGAAAAGATTTTGGAATCAGGTCATCCTTAAACTTTGCCTTTAACCAAAGTGAAGTCTTGGAGATTCCCCAGGATAGCATCTTTGTGGGCAGTAGGGAAAATGGCTTTGATCAGCAATCCCATATTCTTATTCGCGGACAACAGGTAGGGCAATTATGGGGATATCGTTATTTAGGACCAAAGACCGAGGGCCAGGGACAACTCAATCGAGAGGTTCCCGGGCTTCAATTGGGGGACGCCATTTACGCGGATAATGATGGTGATGGACAGATTACCATAGATGACATGGAGGTCCTGGGCAATGGCCACCCCGATTTTACTTGGGGGTTCAACAGTTTTTTGGATTATAGGAACTTTACCTTGAACCTATTTGTGCAAGGAGTGCACGGGGTTGACGTTTTCAATATACCACAACATGGACTGTTGGGAGGGGGATCTGGTGTTTTGGATGCCACTTCCACCCAAATATTGAATAGTTGGACCTTTGACCCTGTCAATGGGACATTGCCTTCTTTGAATGCACTATATGAGCCCCAGTCCTCTCTCTTTGTGGAGGATGCCAGCTTTATTCGGTTCAGGAATATCACATTGGCCTATGAATTCCAGAAAAGGGGCTTTTTGGAACGTCTCAAGATAGAGCGTTTTAGGGTGTACGCTGGGGCCCAAAATTTGCTGACCATAACGGACTATTCCGGTTATGATCCCGAAGCTAGGTCCGGTACCAACTTGGCACCGGGCGTTGACAGGGGGTCATTTCCTGTACCAAGAACATACACGGTTGGTTTAAACCTTAATTTTTGATCATGAAAAAAGTTGTAGTTAGGATAGGTGTATTGAGTATTCTTATGGTCCCTTTTTTCTCCTGCGAGGATATATTGGAAGAAGTACCTGAGGATAGGACCACCATTGTCAATTTTTTCCAAACCATGGACAACCTGGAGCAATCTGTGACCGCTACCTATCGCCAAATGGTTGACAATGCCTGGAATAGGGGTATGGGTGGTGCCAGGAGCAGAACCGTATTTATGGGAGCTGATGATTGGACCTCCCAACCCGGGGGGAACAAAGGAGATTTCAAGGAGGGGGATCAATTGGCCATTTCATCGTCAAATACGGGAATATCCCTAACCGGTTGGGATATGCCCTATGATGTCATATTTCAAGCCAATTTTTCCATTTTGGGCCAACAGGAATTATTGGAGAGCGGTACGGAGGCCACAGCGGTAAATGCCTTGGCGGCCGAAGCGTATTTCTTAAGGGCCTGGGCTTATTTTCGATTGGTACGTCTATATGGTGGCGTGCCTATTGTCCTGAATCCGGAATACAGTGAAGGGAATAGTCAGTTGCCAAGGGCTTCGGTCGAAGAAGTATACCAGCAAATTCTTGCCGATCTACAATTCGCGATCACCCATTTGCCAACATCAAGAACAGAGCGGGCACGTGTAGATCAATGGGTGGCCAAAGCCTTGAGGGCCAAAGTATATTTGACCATGGCCAGTTGGCCACTGAAGGCGACTGAAAATGTGGAATTGGCATTACAGGATGCCCAGGACGTGATTGACAACGGACCTTTTATGTTTGAAGATGATTTTGCAGGAATTTTTGCGGCAAGCAGGGAAGACACCAATTCAGAATACATCTGGCAACTTAAATTCTGTAACAATATAGACTGCCCCGGTGCCGGATTAATAACCCCATTTGCTTCACAGACCACCAAACCTGCGGAACTGGGGGGATTTCAGGATTTGTTCATTGAAAAGGCTTTTTTCAACAAGTTCCCCGAAGGGGCCAGAAAAGACCATACTTTTCTTACCCAA
>JBFOLQ010000535.1:0-10254 GCA_040830145.1 Flavobacteriaceae bacterium
CCCCATCCCTAAATGGTTGCAAGAAAAATTGGTGACACGTCGTCCTTTTTGGTCAAAAACGGCTCCGCTGACCATTGTTCCCGTTCCATCCATCCCCAAAGCTTTTATACCGATTTTGTTAGGGAGCCCATGTACCAACTGGCCACTTTCCGGAAAAAACTGTACATCCATTGTATTGTTTCCCAACACAATGGTCTCCGAATGGTTTGCATATGTATTCCCTCCCAAGGTTAGGGTAACCCAGTTGGCATTTTTTGGGGCTTTATAGACCAATGGATAACCATTCTTCCTTTTCTTTATGTCAAGGGTGTCCTGTCCTTGCTCAAGATTAAGATAGATTGAAATCCGTTTTTTGTCCAGGGAATCAACAACGGAGGGGACAATCATGGCCTCCAATAGAATTTCTCCTGACGGCTGTTCCGTGAGGGTCAAGGCGTTGATAAAACTATTATCTGCACGTGATGGGGCAACTATATTCACATAGTTCTCAAATATAAAATCATCCCCAAAGTTTCTGTTCCACTGGGTGTAGGCCCTGATTAAGTAACGTCCTGCCGGATAGTGGCCATTTAATTCAAAGGAACCACTGCCCAAACCTGAAGTCAATTTCACCAATCTGCGTGCGACGACCTTTCCCTTGGCATTGATCAAATCTACATATAGCACGCCACTTACTGTAGTGGGCAAATGGTCCTGGGCGTCCACCACAATGGCCTTAAACCAAATTTCTTGATCTGATGCATATACCTTTGCACCCAATTGGAGATACACCTTTTCCGCCAAAGAGACATCAACGTTCCCTTGCCACTGGGCAAGAGAAAAGAGGGGCAGTAGCAGAAATATTGCTCGCATTACATAGGTAGAGATGTACTGGGCAAACGGCATTTTAAAGGTTTAACGTCCACCGTTTTCCCTTTTCCGGCAAAGAACGGTTTGCTCTGATATAGTTTCGCACGGGCACTTGCATTACATTTTGGAATCATATGTTGTCCACCAGGCATTTCCGCTGCAATAGATGTAATCCACTCTTTATCAGTTTCTTTCTGGCTTTCGCAATATACCAAGAATTGTGTCGGCAATTATACTATGCTGTCTTTCAGCACATATTTACTGCCCACTTGGCACACCCTGCCTCTTTTGGCCCTTGGCATTCAATTGTTGCCGTAGTACCCGCACCAATGATGGTTGTTCCACAGCCCGATTTTTACTTTCCCCTTCAGGGGTCGTATGGTCATAAAGCTCCACATGCCCATCCGTATGTAAGGTCAGGCGATGTGTCTGGGTCCTGAGTGAAACGGCCTGACCATTATAGGATAGGGCTGAATGGCCGGTATGGGCAGGTTCTTCCATAATGGTTTTTAGGGAGGTGCCATGTACAAATTCCGGGGTTGCGATGCCCGTCAAATCACATAGGGTGGGAAAAACATCAACGGTTTCCA
This sequence comes from Flavobacteriaceae bacterium, assembly GCA_040830145.1. Classification (GTDB taxonomy): domain Bacteria; phylum Bacteroidota; class Bacteroidia; order Flavobacteriales; family Flavobacteriaceae; genus JBFOLQ01. The sequence continues at coordinate 1,440 of JBFOLQ010000535.1, forward strand.
CCAGTGCTTGGGTTTTGGCCCCACTATTTTTCATGCCAGGATATTGAATAACCAAGGGGGAATGCAAGGCTTCGTCAAACAGGTTATGCTTTCCCCAAATGGCATGTTCCCCCAAATTAAAACCATGGTCACCCCAAAGGACGATAATGGTATTTTCATCGGCTCCTGCACGACGTAATCCTTCCAATAATTTTCCCACTTGGGCATCCACATAGCTTACACATGCTGCATAATGGCGTCTTACCTGTTCAGCAAAGGTTGTATCCCCATTGGGATCCTTTCCCCATCTATGGTACTTCATGAACTCGCCCGATGGATGCCATGTCGTCTTTCCCTCGGGTCTATGGGGGTTGGCCACCGGGGGGAAGGTCACGCTATCATACATTTTCAAATAGTGCTTTGGCGCCCCAAAGGGCAAATGGGGCTTTAAGAGCCCAACAGCCAGGAAAAAGGGCGTGTTCTTGTCAGATGCCAGTGTACCTAACTCCTGAAGTGCTTTCTGGACTATGATACCGTCTGGATATATAGTATCGTTCCCTGCGACGCTCTGTAAAATATCCATGTCCCCTGGCCTTTTTCGAATCTCGCCATGGGCAAGCCCATGCATCATCCCCCTGGGATGTTGCCATTCGCCCACGGGCATCAGATGCCTGTCCCAAGCCCTGGGCATTTCAATAATGGCACTGTCATTCCAATCCGTACCCCCACGGCCCCCAGGATGGTGGGACACCTTGCCAACGGACACCGTGGTATACCCTTGTTCCCGAAACCATTCGGGCATACTTGGGTTTACTTTCTGGCCTTTTCCCATTTGTTCTGCTCTCAGGAAAAGTGCATTATTGCTACTGGGGCCATATTGCCCCGTTAAAAAGGTATACCGGGAAGGTCCGCAACTTGGGGAGTTCACATAATGGTTTTGAAAGGACACCCCTTCTTCCGCCAAAGCGTCCATATGGGGCGAAACTATGTGATGGGCCCCAAAGCTATTCAACTCCGTACGTAGGTCATCTATGCAAATGATCAAGATATTGGGCCGCTCCTTTAAAGACGGTCGGGAGCAACCTAAAAGCAACACTACAACCAAGGAGGCCATCTTCCCAAGTAGATTAGGCTTGCTTGTACCGGTATTGATTTTGAAATACATTTTACCGGCTTTCCCCATGGGTCTTATGTACCTCCCTATGAGGAATTGACCCTTTATCTTATATGTTTTCTTAACCATACTAACCTTGCTGGAATAGGATGGAGAAAAATACAAAAAAAGGAACGGGGCCATGTGCTTTTCCATATAATAATGGCGTCTAAATCCCAACTAAGACCCACTATGAAAAACCATCCGTTTTTTATACTTTTCCACCATCTCCCAACCTATGGATAGGGAATCCAAAGGATGGAAAAAGGGAAAGAGATGGAAAAGGCCCCGGAGACAGTGGCCCCCAGCTGTTCCCATCATTGATACAGCTACTTAAGAACCTGATATGGAAACCACTTTTCAGGCCGTTAATCCGGCCACAAATGAACAACTGGAAGGCGTATACGTCAACACCCCGGCGACGGAAATAGATGCCATCGTCCAAAAAGCGAAAAAAGCCTTTCTGGCATACCGTCAAAAGAGTGGGGCGGAAATTGCCCTGTTCCTAGAACAGTGTGCCCAAGAAATCGAGGATTTGGGGGAGCGCCTTTTGGAACGCTGCCACCGGGAAACGGCATTGCCCATGGGGCGTTTGCAGGGAGAAAGGGGTAGGACCACTGGCCAATTACGCCTGTTTGCTTCCGTAGTGCGGGAAGGGTCTTGGGTAGATGCCCGAATTGATACGGCCCAGCCCAATAGGCAGCCCTTTCCCAGGGCGGACATTCGGCATATGTTGATACCACTGGGGCCTGTGGCCGTTTTTGGGGCGAGTAATTTCCCTTTGGCATTTTCCACGGCCGGGGGCGATACGGCTTCGGCCTTGGCGGCAGGTTGCCCCGTGATTGTAAAGGGACACCCGGCCCATCCGGGGACAGCCCAATTGGTGGCCGATGCCCTCATCAGGGCCGCCGAAAAAACAGGCATGCCGGAAGGGACCGTTTCCATCATCCACGGAACCACCGTGGAAGTGGGCAAGACATTGGTGGAGCACCCCGCCCTAAAAGCGGTAGGATTCACAGGGTCCTTTAGGGGTGGGAAGGCCATTTTTGACTATGCCAATGCCCGACCCGAACCCATTCCCGTATTTGCTGAAATGGGAAGCACCAACCCCGTTTTTATCTTGCCCGGCGCCCTAAAGGAAAAAGGGGAGCAGATAGGGGCAGGGCTATCGGCCTCCATCAATTTGGGCACCGGCCAATTCTGTACCAACCCCGGACTTTCCTTTGTAATGGAAGGAGAGGGCAAGTCTGCTTTCATGGATTCCCTGGGAAAGGCCATTACAAATACAGAGGCCACTACCATGCTCAGTCCGGGTATCAAATCGGCGTATGATACAGGATTACAGCGGTATGAAAACGATTTGAAACTGGATGCCTTGGGAACGGGAAAATCCGGTGGGTCCGTTAACCAAGCTACATCCAAGGTCTTTAAGGCCCCCATTGCGGACTTCCTGAGGAAAGCCGCGTTGGAGGAGGAAAACTTTGGACCATCAAGCATTGTGGTGGAAGCCCATACCAAGGAGGAAATCCTAAAGGCGGCCCAAAAGCTCACCGGCCATCTTACGGCAACTGTGCACGCCACCCAAGAGGATATGACCCATTTCAAGGAGCTATTCCAAATTCTGGAACAAAAAGTGGGCCGGGTGGTGGTCAATGGTTATCCCACGGGGGTTGAGGTATGCCATTCCATGGTACATGGTGGCCCCTTTCCCGCCACCACAGCTCCCCAGACCACCTCTGTGGGCACCAATGCCATCAAACGCTTTGTGCGTCCCGTATGCTATCAGGACTATCCCCAGGAACTACTCCCTTCGGCTCTTAAAAATGAAAATCCCCTAGGTATCTTCAGGTTGGTCGATGGCACACTTACCAAATCCCCTCTTCAAGCCAAATAGATGTACTATAAGGGCAAAACATTGTAACAAATCGGTTTCCGTATTTTTCTCCAGAAATTTCCAATCTATCAGAAATACAATTTGAAGGTCAGGTCGAGCGCAGTCGAGATTTCATTTTAGCATGTTGGACCTAATCATCTCTCGATTGTGCTCATGGTGACGGTTCTTTATAATTACGGACCATAAAATTCTGAATTTAGGAGCGGCGCAAAGAACTGTTTGAGCAGCTTATATTCCATTCTGAACTATATCCCCCCAAAACACATATACTTTATTTCTAAATATTCATCAATACCGTATTTAGAACCTTCCCTGCCAAAACCGCTCTCCTTTATGCCACCGAATGGTGCCAAGGTGGTAGAAATCATTCCAGTATTAATGCCGACCATTCCATATTCAAGGGCTTCAGCAACCTTCCATATCAATGCATAATCCCTCCCATAGAAATAGGCGGCCAACCCAAATGGCGTATCATTGGCCATTTGTATAACTTCATTAATGGATTCAAACCTAAAGACAGGTGCGACCGGACCAAAGATTTCTTCTTTATGCACTTTCATGGAAGTATCGACCTCCAACAAAACGGTAGGCTCATAAAAGTTTTCCCCCATGGATGAACGCTTTCCTCCTTGCACAATAGTTGCACCTTTGGCTTTGGCATCCTCAACAACTTCTTCGACAAATGCCACTGCATTTTGATCAATTAGGGGCCCCACAACAACTCCGTTATCCATGCCATTTCCAATTTGTAAATCAGCTACTGCTGCTTTAAGTTTAGTCGTGAACTCTTTGTAAACAGCGTTTTGAACAAAAATTCGATTGGTGCAAACGCAGGTTTGGCCTGCATTTCTAAATTTAGAGGCCATTGCCCCTTCAACGGCTTTATCGATATCCGCATCGTCAAAAACAATAAAAGGAGCATTTCCTCCAAGCTCCATGGATACTTTCTTGACCGTGTCAGCACACTTTTTGATAAGAATTTTTCCTATTTCTGTCGACCCTGTGAATGACAATTTCTTAACAATCGGATTGGACGTCAATTCATCTCCAATAACACTTGAGCGATTGGAAGTAATGACATTGAATACACCGGGTGGAATTCCTGCTTCTTCGGCCAGAACGGCAAGTGCCAAAGCAGATAGGGGGGTGTTCTTTGCAGGTTTAACGATGAAGGTGCAGCCTGCTGCCAGGGCTGGTCCTGCTTTTCGTGTAATCATGGCGTTTGGAAAATTCCAAGGGGTAATTGCAGCAACCACACCTACAGGTTGCTTTATGGTGACAATACGTTTATCACGTCCGTGACCAGGGATTACATCGCCATACGTTCGTTTTCCCTCTTCGGCGAACCATTCGATAAAAGAGGCTCCATAGGCAATTTCACCCATAGCCTCCTTTAGAGGTTTGCCTTGCTCTATGGTCAGAATTCTCCCGAGATCTTCTTTATGGAGCATCATAAGATTATGCCATTTTCGGAGTATTACCGATCGCTCTGTTGCGGTAGTAGCCTTCCAATCATGATAGGCAATTTCAGCCTGCGCAATGGCCTGTCTGGTTTCATCAACGCCCAAGTCAGGAAGTTCGGCAATTACCTCGTCATTATAAGGGTTGGTAACCTTGTAGGTGGCCTTGTCATTAGCTTCAATCCAAGCCCCATTTGCATAAGCTTTATTTTTGAGTAAATCCTTTCTTTTTAAATTCATAGCAATAGGTATTAGACGGCATTTGAAACCGCGGATTCAAAAATGCTCAATGCGTTTGTTATTTCATCTTGAGTAACTACCAAAGGTGGAATCCATCGTATGACGTTACCGTAACTTCCACACATCAACATAAGTAGTTTATTCTCAAGACACGAGGTGAGCACTTTTTTAGTGACCTCAGGAGCCGGACTACCGTCGGAATGTGAGAATTCGGTCGCTACCATTAATCCCCTACCTCTTATGTCTCCGATAATGGGATATTTTTTTTGAAGGTCATTTAGACCATTGAAAAGTTGAATACTCCGATTGTTCGTGTTTTCAATTATGTTTTCTTCGATAATGGTATCAATTGTAGCGCAAGCGGCAGCTGAGGCTATGGCACTACCTCCACCATAAGTTCCGCCGTGGGTTCCCGGTGTCCAATTTGACATTATTTCAGTTGTAGATGCGATTGCTGAAATGGGCAACCCGCTACCAAGTCCCTTTGCCATTATCACAATATCCGGGATAATTTCACTTTGCTCAAAGCAGAATAAGGTTCCTGTTCTGCCAAAGCCACTTTGCACTTCATCCAAAACCAATAAAATTCCATGTTGGTCACAGACCTTTCTTAAATGTTCAAGAAATCTTTTAGGCGCAGGAACATAGCCACCTTCACCTAATACGGGCTCTATGATAATTGCGGCTGTTTCGTCAGGTGCTGTTTGACCTCTAAAGAGAAGGTCTAATTGTTTTATACAAAAATCTATAGCCTCGTCTTCATCCCATCCATACATATAGGCATAAGGAAAAGGAGCGACGAAAATCCCAGACGGCAAGGGTTGATATTTGTGTCTGTATACTGTTTTCGAGGTAGTCATGGCCATGGTGAGATGAGTTCTACCATGAAAACCACCTTGAAACACAATGACGTTTTGTCTTCCTGTGGCGGCCTTTGCCAATTTAACGCAACCTTCAGTTGCTTCCGCACCACTATTGGCGAAGAAGTAACTATCAATAGAGGCCGGAAGTAAGGAGTTCAGTTTCCCTGCCAATTCAACCGTTCGATTTGGAATTACACAATTCATTTGACCGAATAGAAGTTGTGAGGATTGTTCCTGAATAGCTTTCACAACTTTAGGGTGGCAATGACCCGTATTTGTGACTCCAATACCTGAAGTGAAATCGATATACCTCGTGTCGCTTTCGTCGTACAGGTATATGCCTTCTCCGCGAACAGCATTTATTTGGGTCAGGTGTGTCCAAACAGGTGATAGTAATTTGTATGAGGATACTGTTTCCATTTCTTTTTATAATTTTTTAATGCGTAATAATTTTGACTTTCGTTCCACCAATTAAGGAACAAAGTTGATTAAAACTCTCTTCAATAATTGGTGGTAATATTACAGGGATGATTTTTTGATAATGCTCCCCGTTAATTTGACTGTAAAATATTTTCCAACTTAAAATTCCTTTTTCCTCTTCAGTTTCTTGAACCTGCATACATGCTACATAATCTTTAATAGGAAAGTTTAGTCCCTTGGCAGTATAGACATACCGTTTTTCGGGAATCCATTCTAATATTTCTTCAAACACATCTCCAAAAAAAGTAAACTCTACATTAAAAGTTTTTTCACCCTTTTCGTTAGGTGGATGAATTCTAACATTTTGCGCTAATAAAAACCAATTGGTAATTAGCTCCGGGTCTCCTAATATTTCGAAAACCTCTTTCGATGATTTTCCATGAAAATGGATAAGTGCTTCAATTTTTAAAGGGGCTCGCGTATATTTTTTTGAATCGAAAACATTCATCCGTTAAATTCTAAAGAGCTACCCAAACGGCTTTTTCCTGTGTATACAGATCAATTGCGCTTTTTCCCATTTCACGACCGAAACCACTTTGTTTATACCCTCCGAACGGTACCGCAGGGTCAAACATATCATAACCGTTGATCCAAACCGTTCCTGCTTGAAGACCCTGTGCAAATCGATGAGCTCTGGAAATATCCTGCGTCCAAACCGCCGAGGCCAAGCCAAAAATTGAGTTATTCGCCCTGGCCAATACTTCGTCTTCTGTTTTAAACGAAGAAACGGCAACAACTGGTCCGAATATTTCTTCCTGTACTATTTTGATTGAATCGTTCTGATGATCGAAAATTGTAGGTTCTAAAAAGTAACCATCGGCCAACTCACCCCCATATCGATTACCTCCGGTTATAAGTTCTGCCTCTGATTTACCGGATTCGATATAGCCCATTACCGTATTCAATTGACGTTCGCTGATCATTGGACCTAAATCAGGATTGTCCATACCATTTCCCACGGTCAACTTTTCGGCCTGTGATTTTAGTGTGTCCAAGACCTTTTGATAGATACCATCTTGAATATATATTCGTGAACCTAGGGTGCACTCTTGACCCGTATTATAAAAGCTTGACCATTGAACCGAAGCAAGTACTTTATCTAAATCGGCATCATCGAAAATAATATTTGGTGACTTTCCGCCCAGTTCAAGACTTACTTTCTTTAGGTTGCTCTTGGCCGCGGATTCCATGATTCTTTTTCCAACGCCTGTAGATCCGGTAAAACCTATTTTATCAATATCCATATGGTTGGTAAGAGCCTCGCCGGTTGGATACCCGGTTCCCGTTACTATGGAGAGAAGTCCATTTGGGAAACCAGCTTCGACAGATAACTTTCCAAGATACAATGCCGTCAATGGTGTTTGTTCAGCAGGTTTAAGAATACACGAATTACCACAAGCCAGAGCAGGTGCCAGTTTCCATGCCGCCATCATTAACGGGAAATTCCAAGGGACGATTAACCCTACAACACCCAAGGCCTCCCTTCTTGTATAAACAAGTCTATCAGGTGTAGAAACCGGTATTTGACTTCCCTCTATTTTCGTTGCCCATCCCGCATAATAACGGAAATGGTTGATTGCCCCATTAACGTCATATTCTGCTTTGTTCAATGGTTTCCCGTTATCAAGGCATTCCAATTCCATCAGGGTTTGCTTATCTCTTTCAAGCAAATCGGCCAAGCGCCATAATAATTCCCCTCTTTTTGCAGGGGTTAATGAGTTGTTTTCGAATAAATTGCGACCAACTTGGACTGCCCGATCAACATCATCTTTCCCTGCTACCGGGGTAGTGGTCAAGACCTTACCATTAGCAGGATTTACAATTTCAATTGTCTCGCCAGATTCAGCATCCGTCCATGTCCCATCAATGAACATTTTACAAGGATTCTCTATAAAGGATTTGGTTAATGGTGTTAATGACATAAATTAATTCTTTTGAAACTATTTGATATTCAAAACTGCATTCAACATAACATTGGTTCCCGCTATCGCGTGTTCTTTTTCAATGCTTTCCGATTCATTGTGACTTAAACCGTCTTTGCATGGGATAAAAATCATGCTTGTAGGGACCACCTTTGATATGTAAACCGAATCATGGCCAGCACCACTGACCAGTTTTCTATGAGGATATCCGGAAACCTCAGCTGCTACTTGAACAGCATCAATGCATATAGGTGCAAAACGAACACTTGGCGAATGCCATACTTCATGCAAGTGAACCGAAGCGTTTGAATCATGATCACATTTTCGAATAACTTCCTGCACCTCTAGATGCATTTGATCCAAAATATTTTGATCAGGATTTCTAATGTCCAAAGTAAGGTCAACGGTTCCGGGAACCGTATTGGTGACTCCTGGTTGGGTATTTATTGAGCCAATGGTTATCCTTGAGTCGGGAGCATATTGCTCGCCTATTTCATAAAGCTTCTTTATCAACTTGGGCAAAATCATTACAGGATCGGTGCGATAGGACATTGGAGTAGGGCCAGCATGACATTCATTACCCACGATTGTTATTTCGTACCACCGAATCCCTTGAACACCTGTTACTATGCCAATTGTTTTTTCCTCTTTTTCAAGAATAGGCCCTTGTTCAATATGGAGTTCCAATGATGCATAAAATTCTGAAGGGTTTATGATATCTTTTCCTTTGTATCCGATTTTTTCCAACTCATTGCCTAAAGTCAAACCCTCTTTATCTTCTCGTTGATAGGCATAATCTAAAGTGAACTCACCTGCAAAAACCC
>JBFOLQ010000536.1:0-7600 GCA_040830145.1 Flavobacteriaceae bacterium
CAATGAAAGCTGGGGGCGGTATTGGGGCTGGGACCCCAAGGAGACTTGGGCGCTGATTTCCATTATGTACTATGCCTTTGTCCTCCATATGCGATTGGTGCCCGGTCTAAGGGGCATGTGGACATTCAACTTCATGAGCTTGGTTGGTGTTGGCTGCATAATGATGACGTATTTTGGAGTGAACTATTACCTTGTTGGCTTGCATAGCTATGGACAGAGTGGCGCGGCGGCCATAACACCCGATTACGTATGGAAGATTGTGACTGGGGTATTGATTCTGGGAGGAATCAGTCTATGGAGGTATCGAATGAACTACTCCAAACGTTGATTGCCCCTTTAGGAATGTTTTGCCCGCTTTCGGACATTTCCGTGCCCTTTGATTTTATGGGGTTCAATCAGGTCCCACATATTTCCGTATAGGTCTTTGAACACTGCCACGGTTCCATATTCAAATTCAGCAGGGGATCTCACAAAATGAATGTCCCTTTCCATCATGGTATGATAGTCCCTCCAAAAGTCATCCGTGAAAAGAAAAAAACCAACCCTTCCCCCGGTTTGGTCTCCAATGCACTTTGATTGTCTTTCATTGGCCGCTTTGGCGAGCAAGAGACCACATTCCTTGGCTCCAGGGGGAGCTACCATTACCCACCTTTTCTGTGCGTCAATGACCGTGTCCTCTAGTAAAATGAAGTCCAATTTCTGGGTATAAAATTCAATGGCCTCATCATATTCTTTGACCAATAAGGTGATATGGGCAATTCTTTGGTGCATTTATTTCCCAATAAGTGTTTTCATACCTAATATCTTGCCTCCAACCTCCATCATTCATCCCTTAACAACAACCGCATCAACTCCTCGGCTGCAACCTTTCCCTTTTTGGCAAGAAAGGGCCGTGGGGTATTGTCGCCCAATTCAAATACAATGGCAGGCATACCGTGTTCCACGAAGAAATAAGTGCGTGAGACCATGGTGGGGGAGAGTTGGTCAGATGCCTTTACATTGGTTCTTTTTTGGGGCAATCGTTCGCTGATACGATCGATCCAGTCAAAAACGATTTTCCCCTTGTCCCCGGTGACCGTGGTATCCAAGGGGTAGTAGATATCATCCCAGGTAGAGTGAAAATCGGCACCAAAGACAAATTCGTGCCCCTCATCCCTTTTTTTGAGGAGGAAGTCACGAACGGCCCTGGTTTCAGGCTGATTGAAATTTTCCCAATCACGGTTGAGGTCAATGCCCCCCATATTATGCCGCCAATGGCCGTTGTCCACACCGTCAGGGTTCATCAGGGGAATAGTAAAGACTGTAAAATACTTTCGAAATGTCCTGGCCTGTTCCGTATCACCACAAATGGTCTCAATAAAGGACTTCATGGCCAAAAATCCCGTAACCTCTGGGGGGTGCTGCCGTGAAATGATGACCAATGATTTTTTACTGTCTCCCGCATTGATTTCCAATAAGCGTAGAGGGCGGTCTTCCCTACTACGGCCAATTTCATAGTTCTTGGCAAAGGACTTTTGCGAAAGGGAATCCACCCACTCCCCAACCCTTGAGGAGGGATACAGCTCTTGGGCACTTACCCATGTGGGGTGTTGGTCTATGGGAATGCGGAGCTCTACGGATTCAGGGGCCGCCCTAATACCAAAGAGACCCTCTCCCGGGTGGATGGGGGTAAACCGTAGACTGTCCAGAGGGGTGAAATGGATACCGTCCCGACTGATTTTTGGATAATACCGACTACGACTGTCCTGATAGCTCAAGGTTATGGTAATCTCCTGAGACTGGCTTCCCCAAACTTGAAAACTGTACCAGGGACTTACGTTGATGGGGGTGTTCTCAGCTGTTATCCAAACCGTGAAACGGTCGTTTCCGTCATGGGCCACACCATTGAGTCGGGCCCCTTGGAACCCATTGCTGAAAAATACGGTACTGTCGGCCAGGGCCCAGGTACCACGCCATTGCCGTTGTACGGGTTTTGTGGTGGTGGACACCACTGGGGAGGGAGGTTGGCCTTGGTACCCCGTGGGGCCGGCCCCATTGCTTTTTAACGGGTCAGTACCCTTGCAGGCAGGGAGAAGGAAAAATAACAGGAATAGGGCCACAGCATTGCGAATCGTTTTCATTGAATCATTGATTTAGTATTATCTGGTCGTATCGTTGGAATGGTGAATATTGACGTAATGGACACATTCCATGGTTGGCATATCCCCCTTTGGGTAAAACCAATGCTAGACATTTTGGGCACAGGCGAACCAATATTACCTATTTTCAAAAGGGCCTGGACTTCCTCATTCATAACATCTGATAATTTCACTCCTTCCCCTTCCTTCAACACTTCTTCTATAGGCATTGACAGCTTTGTGCATTGGTACTGGATTATGTCCGGGAAAATAATCCTTATACTTTTCATAGGCGTCTTCAACGACTCCAAGCGATACTACATTTATTCTGATGTCGTTTTCCATCTCCAAATCAACGGCTTTTACAAAGCTATGGATTGCCCCATTTACCATGGCGGCACTTGTGGTTTTTTCAACAGGGTCATCGGCTAAAATTCCCGTTGACAATGTAATGGATGCCCTTTTATTCAGGTATTTTCGTCCAATCCTTACTAAATTGATTTGGCCCATTAACTTGCTTTTCAGACCAATATAATAGTCGTCTTCAGATAGGTTTTCAAACCTATCCCATTTTGCCTCTCCCGCAATACAGATTATCGCATCCAATTTCCCAACTTTTTTCAGGGCATTTTTCATGGAATTTACGTCGGAAATGTCAATGATGACATCGCCGCTCGATCTTCCACCGATCAGCACCTCATATTTTGCCCTCAAATATTGGGCTACTTTTTTCCCAATGGTTCCATTGCCCCCTATTATTAAAATTCTCATTGGCGCCAGATTCGTTTTTCAATTTTGTTTTCACAGCTAAATTTAGGTAAAAACAGTGTTTGGTGATTTACGGTACGCGGTTCTTTTCGAAGCATACAGGGAAAATGGCACTGTCAACACAGTCATTGGCCCCAAAGGTTCTTTATAGACCCTTTCCATTTTTACCTACGACCCCCTGAACGTATTGTCAGATATTGCATTTCACCATCTGACCATCCTCCCGTTTGGCACCCCGTTTCCTGTGGTATCGTTTTTTTTTGCATATTTGTGGTATCATGAAGTTATAGGATTATGTTTTCCATGGATGTCTTGGGCTTTAGGCCCCAATGGTAACCCTGTCAACCACTCTAAGGTTGACCCCTTTTCCCTTTTTCAACATAATTCTTAAAACATGACAACTTCCAATAACTTTTCAATACTTCGTTTTTTCAAGGAATTCTGGCGGGCCGTGACCGGCAAGGAAACTGAGTTTACCACAGGTAGTATCCGCCGGGCTATTTTTATGCTTTCGGTTCCCATGATTCTTGAAATGCTCATGGAGAGCATCTTTGCCTTGGTTGACATTATGTATGTTTCAAGAGTGAGTGTCAATGCGGTGGCGACCATTGGACTTACTGAATCGGTCATTACCTTGGTCTATGCCCTGGCCATAGGCTTGAGCATGGCGGCCACTGCCGTGGTGGCACGTAGGGTGGGGGAGAAAGACCTGCAAGGTGCCCGTGATACGGCAGTACAGGCCATAGGATTGGGGGTAGTAGTGGCCGTGGTCTTCGGGTTGGTCGGATTGTTCTATGCGGAGGACATCCTCAGCCTCATGGGAGCCGAACCCGATGTCATTGAGGAAGGCCATGGGTATACCCAATGGCTGTTGGGCGGAAATATTACCATCATGCTCCTTTTCTTGATAAATGCCATTTTTAGGGGAGCTGGGGATGCCAGTATTGCCATGTGGACCTTGGTGCTTTCGAACGGACTCAATATCATACTCGATCCGATTTTTATTTTTGGTTGGGGCCCTATTCCCGAATATGGGGTAATGGGCGCGGGGATTGCTACCAATATTGGCCGTGGAACGGCGGTCTTGTTTCAGCTGGGAATTCTGTTTTTTGGTTGGGGCAAGATTAAATTGATGTGGGCAGATCTCAAGCTGAATCTAGAGGTGATGTTCAATTTGGTAAAGGTTTCCCTTGGGGGTATTGCCCAATTCTTGATTGGGACATCCAGCTGGGTCTTTTTAATGCGGATTATGTCAGAGTTCGGAAGCGAGGTGCTTGCGGGGTATACCATTGCCATTCGGGTGATGATGTTCACCTTAATGCCCTCTTGGGGCATGAGCAATGCGGCAGCAACCCTTGTGGGTCAGAACCTTGGCGCCCAAAAGCCCGACAGGGCCGAGGCGTCGGTGTGGATTACGGGCAAGTACAATGCCATTTTTATGGGTTTGGTATCAGTGGGCTATCTGCTTTTTGCCCATGAGATCATCGGCTGGTTCAATGAAACACCACAGGTGGTCAGCAATGGTGCCCTGTGTTTACAGATAATAGCGGCGGGCTATATTTTTTACGCCTATGGAATGGTGGTCACCCAGGCCTTTAATGGGTCGGGGGATACCCGAACGCCCACCCGGATCAACCTAATTGCCTTCTGGTTTTTTCAGTTGCCAATGGCCTATCTATTGGCATTGGTACTTGATTTGGGGGCTATGGGGGTTTTTATTGCCATTACCACCGCTGAGGTCCTGTTGGCGACCTTGGCCATCTTTTGGTTTCGGACGGGCCGGTGGAAACAGGTAAAGGTGTAAACTGCCATTCATTTTGTACTTTTAAGGTCTTAAAAATCGTTAGGATGGATTCAACACCAAAGGGCGTCAATACCATATGTGCCCATGTAGGAGAGGTAAGGGATGAACAGTTTCAGGGAGCGGTTTCTCCCTTGTACATGGCCTCTTCCTATGCATTTCAGGATGTGGACCAAAAAAGGTATCCACGGTATTTCAACACTCCCAACCAAGAGGCATTGGGTAAGAAAGTGGCCGCCTTGGAGCATACGGAGGCAGGGATGATCTTCGGTAGTGGCATGGCGGCCATTAGCCACGCCCTCATGGCTTTTTTGCAGGCCGGGGATCATATTGTGTTTCAACAGACCCTCTACGGGGGTACGTATAATTTTGCGACCACGCAATTGGAAAAATACGGCATTTCCTATTCCTTTACAGAAGGGTGGGAGGCATCCGATTTTGAGCGTGAGCTAACCCCCAACACCAAGGTCATCTACATAGAGACCCCCTCCAATCCACTCTTGACCATTACAGATTTGGAGGCCGTTACGGCCCTGGCCAAAAAACACGGATTGGTTTCTATGATAGACAATACCTTCGCCAGCCCCATCAACCAGAATCCCCACGACTTTGGCATCGATATTGTCATCCATAGTGCTACGAAGTATATGGGAGGGCATTCTGATATTTGTGCCGGAGCGGTGGCCGCTTCCCAGGAACATATGGAACGCATTTGGAAATCCTCCATTTGTTTTGGGGGCAGTTTGAGCGACTATACCGTATGGCTCTTGGAGCGGAGTATGAAGACGATGGCCCTACGTGTTGGGGCGCAGAATGCAAATGCGATGGCCATGGCACGGTTTTTAAACGATCATCCCGATATTGATCGGGTGTACTATCCCGGACTGGAATCGCATCCAGGCCATGACCTGGCCAAAAGGCAGATGCGTGGTTTTGGAGGCATGCTTTCGTTTGAACTAAAATCCAGTTTGGATGCCGCCCAATTCCACCGGGAGTTGCGTCTCATCAAACCTTCCATGAGCCTTGCAGGGGTAGAGAGTACCATGCTCTTGCCCGTAACGACCTCCCACGCTTTGATGAGTCCTGAGGATAGGGCCAAACAGGGTATTAAGGACGGACTCATTCGCTTTTCGGTGGGCATAGAGGAAGTAGCGGACCTAAAGAACGATATTGAACAGGCCATTACGGCCACCAAAAAAGTGGCCATTTCTGTTTGATATGTGAGGTGATGTGGTTGTTGATGGGTAGGTGCAAGTGCTTATCCTAGGTCTCTGTCTGGTGCCTTTCATGAAGTGGGAAACATACGGGAAGCGTCAAGAAAATAGCCGATAACAGATACAGCGAAGGGTATGGATTGAAAGGGACATGATTTCATAGGTCCCTTTGGGATTGACCTAAGTTTTATAATATACTGTATATCAATATTTAAATATAAATTTATTCAAATGAAGTTGGATATCCTTGTTTTTGGTGCCCACCCAGATGATGCGGAGTTGGGGGCCGGGGCTACTATTGCCAAGGCAGTGGCAACGGGCAAAAAAGTGGGCATTGTGGATTTGACCCGAGGGGAATTAGGTACACGGGGCACGGCTGAAATTCGGGATAGGGAAGCCAATAAAGCAGCTGAAATATTGGGAGTGGCCGTCCGGGAGAACTTGGAGTTTGCAGACGGATTTTTCACCAATGACCGCCAACACCAACTGGCCGTTATCAGGATGCTAAGAAAGTATAGACCGGAAATTGTGCTTTGCAATGCGAAGGAGGATCGGCATATTGATCATGGAAAGGGAAGCAAGTTGGTAAGTGATGCCTGTTTTTTGAGTGGACTTGTCAAAATTGACACCAAATTTGAGGGGGAGGGGGAGTGGCAGCAGCCGTGGCGCCCCAAGGCCGTGTACCATTACATCCAATGGAAAGACCTCATTCCTGATATTGCCGTAAACGTAAGTGGTCATATGGACACCAAGATGAAAGCCATTGCTGCCTATGCCTCACAGTTTTATGACCCAACGAACAAGGAACCGGAGACCCCTATCAGTAGTAAAAACTTTACCGATAGCGTGGAGTACCGGGCCCGTAACCTGGGTCGATTGATAGGCACTGAGTATGCAGAGGGGTTTACCGTGGAACGTTTGATTGGCGTGGAATCCCTGGATGGCTTGATCTAGGCCGTGGCCGCCCCTATTGGTGTATTGAGGTTTTGATAGGTGTCCTTATCGGTTTTGGGCACGGTAAAGTAAAAACAAGATCCCTTTTTGGGAATACTGTCCACCCAAATGGTACCGTTGTTCTTCTCTACCATTTCCTTGCATATAGAGAGTCCAATGCCTGTTCCTTTTTCATTATTGGTACCATAGGAAGTGTATGTGCCTCCGTTTTGAAAGAGCTTGTCCACGGTTTCCCTGTTCATGCCCACGCCCGTGTCACGTATGGAAATTTCCCAGAGGTCATTTCGTTCAATGGATCGTATGGTCACCATTCCTCGTTCTGGGGTAAATTTGAGGGCATTGCTGATTAGGTTGCGTATCACAATGTTAATTTGGTCCCTATCTGACCATGCATAGGCGTTTTCTTCCACCAAGTTGATGATCTTAATGGATTTTTGCTTGGCAATTTCCGAAAGGAGATTCACATTTTCAATGACCAAGTTATACAGGGGGGTGACATCGGGTTTGGTCACGGCCCCGTTCATTTGACTCTGCCCCCAAGAGAGTAGATTGTTGAGTGCAAAGGAGATATTCTCTATATCAATGCTCAGTTTCGGGACAAAGCCCAAAAACTCCTTTTCCCCAATTTCCCGTTCCCGAAAGAGTTTCAATAACCCCTCAAAGGCCGCAATGGGGCCCCTAAGGTCGTGGGCAATGACGGAAAACAACTTGTTCTTGGTCTCGTTGATTTCCTTGAGTTCCTGTTC
>JBFOLQ010000537.1:0-13096 GCA_040830145.1 Flavobacteriaceae bacterium
AGGTCATTTCCACTGCGTTATCCAACGATTGCTCGTCACAGTTAGCTTCAGTTTCTTTTGGCGCAGAACGCAAAATGCTAAACAATGGATTTTCAGGTTCGGGCAGTCCAAATTGCTTGTTGAATGCTGAAATATTTTTGAATATATAGCTTGTCTTCTCCATTCTCATAAACTTTTAGGGATCAATTCAATGGTCGAGGCTTCATGCTTTTTTCTGTTGTATGTCAATCGCATAAGTGGATGTAAAATCCATAGTAATTTAAAATACGCTTTATTTACCTTTAGATTTACTTCATCTAAATTTTCAGGCACTATTCCATCTATATCAATTATTGTATCGCCTATTTTCATTTGTCCATCAGGGTTTTTCAGAAAAGCATCATACCAGCTTTTCTTTCCAAATTTATATTGTCGAACGAAAAAACGACTTTCTGTACTTACGATGGTAATGTCTATGAATCTATGTGTTCTACCTGCTCGTATTTGGTGAACCTTTTTGGATTGCACCAATTTTTCCAATTCTTGTATCGTCATTTTCTTTTAATCGAAAGCGGAAGGCTGAATAGATATTTTTCCTTTTTAACCTTCCATTTTCCATTATTTACTTATTGAAAAATCTAGCCACCGCATCTGCTGATACTTTTACCGCTTCCGGTTTATAGTAAAAATCCACATGGCTAAATTCATCTACTGCGAAAACCTCAGGATTATTGGTAAGTTTATCAATAAATTGAGTGGAGCAAGGAGCCGTGGAAGCATTGGTGCCGTAGATTACTAAAGTAGGTTGTACAATCTTGTCTGCATACGCTTCTCCAATCGAGATAAGTGATTGCATCGCTTGGTCACCAATGTGCATATTGGTATAGTTTTCAACTGCTTTTGGACCTCTAAAGCCGTCTCTACCATAGTAGTCATACGTTTCTCCGGCCATTGCTGGATATGCTGCGGCTTCAACAAATTCTTCTCTTGATTGCTCATCGGTTAGTCCAAAAGGGGCTACATAATCAGGCTCGCCAGTTTCGTACTGCTTTTGCATAGAGGCATTGGCTGCGGCAATTTGTGCATCTGTTACTTCTCTACCAAGCCATTGGAAACCATCGGCAGCCATCATTCCTGAAACGGTGGCACTTTTCTTTATTCTGTGGTCAGTACCTGACGCCGAAGCAATAATAGAACCACCTTGACAAACTCCTAATCCGTAAATTTCCTCTACAAATGGTAATGTTCCTAAATACGATACGGCATCCCAAGTATTTTCTATCAATCTGAACATATATCGAGATTGCTTATACTCTCCCGGTAAAGCTGGCGAATCGCCCATTCCTAAATAATCGAAGCCTAAAAACACAAAGCCTCTTTGTGCCATTTCAGGACCATATGTTCCAAGGACTTGTTCTTTGACCTGTGGGAAGGGGCTGGCACCAACAATGGCTTTGTACTTTTTGTTTTCGTCAAATCCTTCTGGAAGGTATAAGTTGCCAACTAATTCTACTCCAAAGGATCTAAAAGCCACTTTGGTTTCTCCTGCTTGTAATTTCATTTTTTATCCTTTTAATGGTTGTTAGTTTATTACAATGCAAAATTACTTGTATTGATAGTCCATGAACTTAAACATTTTGGTATAAGGCTTATACATTTCGGAGATGTCGATGGTAATTGCGAACAACAATTACAAATAGATCATATGGTCTATATTATACTGACAACTAACATAAACTATTGACGTACCAACCGTTAAACAATTATCCCGTGTATTATTAAATTTCAAGGCAATGCACGTAGGTAGGCGGTAAAATACTGGGTTATCCAAATGACGTACAAAGGCCGTATGTGCTTGGTGAGATTATTGCAGTGCAAAGACCTGCAGGCTGTCATTGTTATTGGCCAGCAGCAGGCACTTTTTACCTTGAATGGTAATGGGCTGCATGTTCTTGACATCCCCCTTGGCCAAAAGGCCAGAGGTAGACAAGGAGGTCGGTTGCAACCCGTTTTCCCCATTCAGCATCAACAACCCAATGGAGGCATCGTTACGAGGTGTCTCAGCCTCTGACACAAACAAATTACCTGCCACTACGACATCTGTTTGTCCATCCCCGTTCACATCCTCGGGGACGATGGCATTGATAGAAGAGAATTGGGCCTCCTTGGGGAGGTCCTGCATGGTAAACACCCCTCCCGTATTGGTAAGATAGGCTGAAGCAAAGCTTTGGGCCTTGTAATGGAGTCCTTCCACCAATTTTTCCTCGGTGTAAATGTCTACCAACTTGGCATTGGCAAACTGCTTGTAGTTTTTGAATTTTTCCTTGATCATGGGGATTTGTTGAGAAGAACACTCCCTTCCCCGTACGGGATACTGGATTTTGCCCTGATAGTATCCCAATACAATATCTAGATGTCCGTTGCCATCAAAATCATTGGCAAACACGTCAAAGGTTTTTTCGCGAGAAGCCTTGTATTTATAGTTTTCACCAAGGTTCCCGGCAATCAGGTCTTCATCGCCATCCCCATCTAGATCGGCCTTGGCAATGGAGTACCACCAACCCACTGCATTTTGGTCAATGCCATCTTCCTTTTTCTGAAACTGACCGTCCCTATTTTCAAAAAACGTGATGGGCATCCATTCCCCCACCACCACCAAATCCTGGTCCCTATCCCCGTCAATGTCCATGGCAAGGGCATCAGTGACCAACCCCAATGCTTGAAACACCTTTTGGCTTTTGGCAACAGTATACTGCACCCTGGAGGCCCCACTTTGGTTCTCCAACATATAACTAGTGGGGGGCATGGGATAGCGTTGGGGAACCAAGCGGGAACCTACAAACAGGTCAAGATCCCCATCTCCATCATAATCCAAGGGAATCACCCTTGACCCACTTTCAAAAAATGTTGGAAGCGCCTGTACATCCCTTTCGAAATGACCCTCGCCATCATTGACATACAACCGATCTTGGTACTGTTTATGGTCTTTTGGAAAACTATTGCCGCCACTTACGACATACAAATCCATGTCCCCATCCCGGTCCGCATCCAGAAAAAGGCCATCCATATCCTCATACCCGCTGTCTGTCATAAAAACCACTTGGTCAACTTCCGAAAACGATCCATTCCTATTTTGCACAAACAACTTACCGGCCTGTTGGGAGGCCCCGCCCACCCAAAAATCGTCAAGACCATCTGCGTTGACATCCGCAACAGCTATCCCGGGTCCAAATTGGGACATCTTATGGGGCAACAAGGGTTCCAATGCATAATCATTGTAACGGTCTTCCTGATGTACAAACCCAAGATTCAATACGGCGGTGATATTTTGAAATAGTTGTGCATCTCCTTTTTGTGGTGTCCTTCCCTTATCGGGCATATCGGGATAGGTGACCGTCAAGGTTTGGTTCGTGGACACCCCATGAATTGTCTGGACCGTGCCATTGGGCCAAGTGACGGTCAGCGAATCCACAGTATCCATATCCCGGAGACCAAAATGCACTACCGGTTCTACCGATGATTGGTATCCCCGGGTCAACATCAATTCGGCCAATTGTACAGTGCCTCCGTGATGGGTATGTACCAAATTGCCAATGCCCATTCGGTTCTGTGCAGGCCCCACAAACTTGACCTTTAGGAAATGTCCATCCCTTTTTTCAGTCGCCCTATTCTCATACATACTGATGGGGCCATCAATATTGTTGACCACCAAATCCATATCCCCATCATTGTCAAAATCGGCATAGGCAGCACCGTTGGCAAAAGTTTTATCGGTTATACCCCAGGTACTGGCTCTATTGGTAAATGTTAAATCCCCATTGTTTTTGAACATAAAGTTCACCAGGGCCTCTGAAGGCATATTTTCAATAAGGGATGTGCTGAAAGCCCCTTTTTCAGACGTGGGGAAGTAGTTTCCTTTCTCAAACTGATTGAAGTAATCATTGTTGTGGATGTCCCTGCGACTGCCATTGGACACAAATAAATCTTTCTGCCCATCATGGTCTACATCCACAAACAGGGCTGCCCAGCTCCAATCAGTAGACTTCACCCCTGAAAAAGCGGCAATATTGCTATACACGGGATACTTCTTATCGCTTAGGCCACGATTGAGCTGTAAGGTATTGTACATGTATTGATGGTGCATATCGAGGTCCACGATATGGGCAAATTCCTCTGGATTCATACTGCCCATATTCTCCTTGGAACGCTGGTGGTCCATAGGGGCCATATCCAGTTGAACAATATCAAAGAGTCCATCATTGTTAAAATCGGCTATGTCAGTCCCCATCCCATAAAAGGACGTCTGTTGCACCACCTCCTTACTTCGGTCGGTAAAGGTGCCATCCCCATTATTGAAATAAATGAAGTCAGGACTGGCAAAATCATTGGAAACATAGATATCCTTATAGCCATCATGATTCAAATCACTGACACTGATACCAATACTAAGTCCGAAGGACAATAAGCCAGCTTCCTCCGTAACATCGGTAAAGCTATGGTCCCCATTGTTTCGGTACAGATGACTGGATGATATATGTTGAGGATTACGCATCATCCCCGCATAAAAGTCCACCGGAATCTTGAAAGGCGTCTCAGGATAGTTGGCCACAAATAGGTCTAAATCCCCGTCATTATCATAATCGAAAAAAACGCTTTGTTCGCTATGCCCCCCATCCGCGATGCCATATTCCTTTGCCGCTTCCTTAAACCTAGGCACGGCATCACCGTCTACACCTAAATTGACCAGTAACTTGTTGGTGAATGGTGGAAATTTTCCTGCGACACTCACATACAGATCCAACAGTCCATCGTTGTTTATATCCACCACGGTGACACCGGTGCACCAAACATCCTTAAGGGCCGTATTTGATGGATGCGTAGCATCCGTAAATCGCAGATTACCTTGATTTAGGTAGAGGGCATTATCTACCATATTTCCGGTCAGATAGATATCTGTTGCGCCGTCGTTATTAAAATCGGCAACGGCAACCCCACCCCCCATATAGATATAGGGGTAATTGAAATAGTTGAGACTATCCCCCTCCTGTAAGGCATTGTTGAAGGCTATCCCCGTTCGGTGGGCATCCAATTGATTGAACAGTGTAACATGTCTGTCCTTCTTCCCCTGATCTGCGCCATTTTCACAAGATAGAAGCCCCAAAAGGAAAAAAGACAGCATTCCCCATCGTAAGGTTTCACAAAGATGCTTGCCGCCCATTAGTTATCATTACAGAATTTCTTAGTCAAAACGCTGTTGGTTGGGTTCCCGTTTAACCGGAACAACAATTTCATCAGAAACCTCGAATTGCATATCCCGGAATTCTTTTTTAATCAATGTAACAAAACTGGCCAATAAAGGCCAGTTTTGATCCAAACTCAACTAATTTCAAACTAAACTTCAAATAGGAATCAATACCCTGGATTTTGGTCATCGCTGCCCATTTCCAACTTCGTATCAATTTCGGTCTGGGGAATGGGCAACAGCTCGTGCTTCCCACTCTGAAAATTAGGAACAAAATCGGTTATCATCCCCCATCGTAATAAATCCGGGAAGCGGGATTGCTCACCGGCCAGTTCCACCCGTCTTTCATGTACGATTGCCGTAAAAATTTCTTCCTGTGATCCCACAGGGTAGGTGGCATCCATTTCCGGGGTTCCATAATTGGACATCATGGCACGATCCCGTACTTGGTTCAATAGGGCGATGGCTGCTGTGCTGTTCCCCAATTGATTCTCTACCTCGGCTGCCATCAACAATACATCGGCATACCGTATCACCCTATGATTGATATCGGACAGCCCAGGTAAATCCGTATTGCCCTTATACGAAAGTTGGTATTTTCGCCATGCTGCGGTAATGCCTTCCCCTATCTGCTCCTGGGTGACGGTAAGGGCCCCTCCGGCACCATAGGAATCTCCGGGGAAGTAAAAATTGGCATCCCTTCTGGGATCTCCATCCTCGTATTCGGCTACCAGCTCCTCTGAGGGATCATTATTATGCCATCCGCCCAATGCCCCGTATTCGGGCGATCTGAAGGAAGTCTCGCTATGACCATTGTCCTGTCCGCCCCAATCAGCATAGCCCCAAGCATTGCCATTGTCATATTCAAACTGTACCTCAAAGACGGACTCTGAATTGTTCTCGGTCTCTACCTTGAAGTTATCAAAGTAATCTGCCGTAAGTGTGTACTGCCCACTTGAAATCACCTTGTCAAAGGCGGTTTTGGCGGCTGCGTATTCATTTCTATACAGGGATACCTTTCCCAATAAGGCCAAGGCCGCACCTTGGGTAGCCCTACCTGCCTCTTCCACCGATTTAAGGCGTAGTTTTTCCGAGGCAATGGTCAAATCGCCAATGATAAGGGCATAAACATCTTCCTTAAGGGATTTTGACAGCCCGTTGGGGCTTACGTCAGTAGTGGTGTAGAGGGGAATATCCCCAAATCGCTCCACCAAGAGAAAGTAGTAAAATGCCCTTAAAAACCGGGCCTCTCCCTCAAACTTATCCTTGAGCTCCTTGGAAATGACACTTTCTTCCAATGCATCTATATTTCCTTGTTGATCCAAAATAAAATTGGCCCTGGATATCCCATTGTAACAATTCTTCCAGTACAGGTAGATATCGTTATTGCTAGGGGTAAAGGTATAATTGATGAAGTCCAACAAATCAGGGGTCCCCCTCTGGGTCTGGCAATCATCCCCCATATAATCGTACATATAGAACAAATACCTTCCGTATAAACCTTGTGACTGTAATGGGGAATAGGTGCCATTGATTGCGCCCTGCAATTCCGCCAAGGTCTGGGGAAATGTCTGGGACGAAATGCCCGTACCATTTGAAAGCTCTAAATCATCGGTCTTACACGAATCTGCCAAAAAGGCCACGGCAAACAACAGTAGTATATATTTTTTCATAACCAGTTGTGATTAAAGATTAAAATGTTATTTGAAGTCCAACAACCAATGATTTGGACTGTGGGTACTGCCCCCGATCTACCCCTAATTCACTATTCTGGTCACCGGTAACAGATGCGATTCCCAGAGAAGGGCCTATTTCAGGATCGTACCCGCTATAGTCCGTAATCGTAAACAGATTCTGGGCGCTCATGTACACCCTACATTTTGAAATAGTGTCCGCAGCGATGACGTTGAGTACCGAAGGGGGCAGATTGTATCCCAAAGAAATGTTCTTCAGTCTAAAATATGACCCATCCTCCACATAACGGTCTGACACCCGTGCGTTGTTATTGGGGTCGTTTAGGACAGCCCTAGGTTGTGTTGTGGAAGGGTTCGTAGGGGTCCAACGATTCAATACGGCCGTTCCTGCATTTGAAAGTTGGGCCGCACCATCCAAATAATAGCGGCTTGCATTGAAGATATCATTTCCAGATACACCCGTAAACAATAGTGATACGTCAAAGTTTTTATAATCGGCATCCAAAGAAAGCCCATAGGTCACTTTGGGAAATGGATTCCCAATAACGGTTCGATCGTCATCATTGATGACACCATCCCCATTGACATCCCTAAAACGAATGTCCCCGGGAGCTGCCCCGGCTTGGGTGGCGTGGGCATCCACTTCTCCCTGGTTCTGGAAAATACCATCGGTCTGCCAGCCATAAAAATGCCACAGGGATTCATTTTCAGCAATCCTTGAAATGGTATTGTTCCCCAGTACATTGGGCTTGTTTCCATTGAAAAGCTGTTCCACATTGGGCGCTAATTGGGTCACCTCATTGTCCGTGGTGCTCAAATTGAGGTTGGCCGACCAATTGAATTCGGTACCTTGGTTTGCATATCCTAAGTTGAACTCAAAGCCCTTGGTAGTCATCCCTCCAATATTGGTTGGGGTAGCGTTGGGCACCCCTACCGAAGCAGCAGGTGGTAAGGCCACAATTAGGTCATTACTGGTATTGTTGTAATATTCTGCACTAAAGGTAATCGCGTTGTCCAACAGGTACATATCTACCCCAATGTTGGTAATCTCGGTCTCTTCCCATCCCAAATCGGGGTTTGATACCCTGTTGGTGGCCAAACCTGGAGTATTGCCATAGAAAAAATTGGCCAATAGGGAGGACTCAAAATTGTAGTTGCCGGCACTCTTATCATTCCCTGCCAATCCCCAACTGGCCCGTAACTTCAGATAATCGATTACGGTATCCTCACCAAAAAAATCTTCTTCGCTAACGACCCAACCAGCCGCCAGGGCCGGAAAGGTTCCCCATCTTTTGTTAGATCCAAATCGGGAGGAGGCATCCCGTCTCACTGAAGCCGCCAAAATATACTTTTCGGCAAAATCGTAGTTCAACCTTCCCAAATACCCTATTCTATTTTCCTCGGTGGTTCCAGCACCTCCAGATAATCCACTGGCAAGGTCATTGATTCCCAAATCTGTGGTACCCACCCCGCTCAGGGAAGTAATTTCGGTCTTGCGCTGCTCGGCCAGGGCCAATACTTCAATATGGTGGTTTTCTGCCAAGGTGGTGGTGTAGCGCAAGCTGTTATTAAAGGTAACGGTCTTGGACCGGAGGTCCACATACGAAAATCGGGTTATGGCCTGGTTGTGCAATCCCCCTTGGCTTCCGTAGGGAAGTTCTGTTTTCTTGAACTTGTTGTCAAAGAAGTTCAATCCCACATTGGCCTTATACTGCAAGCCTTCAAAAATATCCACAAGTCCATAAATATTTCCAATAAGATCGATGCGTTTGTTCACTTGGGTCTCCCTATTCAATGTCCGGACTGGATTTCGTGCCGTATTAATATCATCTGCCGTAAGCTCACTGTAGCCCCCAATGTTATTGGCATCGCGAATGGGTAGATAAGGAGCCATTCGAATCGCGTTTTCCATCGGCGACACGCTAAAGGCCAAAATCAGGGGATCCTGCTCGGAGTAGGTAAGCCCTAAGGACTCCCCTAAGGTGAAAATTCCCTTGTTAAATTCACTGTTCAGCCGAAATGTGTATTTGTCAAAATCGGTATTCAGGACAATACCATCCTGTGTTTGGTATTCCCCTGAGACCCTAAACCGGGCATGTTCTCCACCACCCGAAGCACTGAGTTCATAATTGTTGATGGAGCCCGACTGAAAGATAGCATCTTGATAATTTACATTGTTCGAGGTGAAATCAGGGTCCGTAAAAACCGCCGGAAGGGTAGCCCCAGGGTCTGCATTCAAAATCATATCAGAGGCATAATCAATATACTGGTCTGTGTTCAACACATCCAGCTCCTTGGGCTTGAACTGCACCCCATAGTAGGTATTAAAATCAAAGGTGGTGGCACCCTTTCTACCTGTTTTTGTCTTTATGACCACCACACCATTTGCCCCTAGGGAACCATATACCGAGGTGGTGGAGGCATCCTTTAATACACTGACCGATTCTATATTGCCCGCGCTCAGGTTGGCGATATCATCTACAATAATACCATCAACGACGTATACGGGATTGTTGTTTTCCAAGGTACCAATGCCCCGAATTCGAACAGTAGGAGAGGTCCCCGGGGAGCCATTGTTGATGACCGTTAATCCCGATGCCCTTCCCTGTAGCGCTTGAACAGCATTTACGGAGGGAATACTTGATATATCCTCCGCCTTTACCGTTGAAACCGCTCCCGTTACCTTGGCCCTGCTTTGGGTACCATACCCCACCACTACTACCTCATCCAACGTATTGCTATCCCCTTGCAAGGTCACATTGATGGTGGTACTTTCTCCCACTGTTAATTGCTGGCTTTGCATCCCTATATAGGTAAACTGCAGCACATCCCCTGGAGAGGCCGCAATGCTATATTTCCCATCAAAATCTGTAACCACACCCCTGGTGGTACCAACGACAATAATATTGACCCCTGGCAATGGCACGTTTTCAGAATCTGTAACCGTCCCAGTGACCTCAACCTGTTGCATATTGGGAAGAGGAGCTGCGGAAAGATAGAAGCCACATTGCCATAGGAGCACTCCCAGAAGAAGGAAAGACCTCCATCCAATTATGGGGGTTTTCATGGAACCAATCCCCCGAATTACCTTTTTTTTCATATAGTTGTTCTTAGTGAATGAAATACCAATTCCCCATTAAAAATCACCCAACTATTTCTAAATGTGAATGGGTATAATTTGAGTTGTTAAGAACAATATTAGAACATAGGACCTGGGATATTATCCTGTGCTATCCTGCAATAAGAGTTGTGGATAGATGGCGGGGACTGTCTGACAATGTCCTATGAAGGTGAGAAGTAGCACTATCAAAAAATGGGCATGGTCCAGAAATTACCATCGCTGTGCAGAAGAGAAATCCAAGCAAGAAAACACAACAAATCCACAGCCACCTTCCATGAATAGGGTATCCCATTATGGGATTTATCTCCGTATCAACCTTAGGAACCCCTTACGTAAAATCTCATATTCCAACACATATATTCCCATAAGGATCACTCCTGCCAGAATGGGAATGACACCCCCAAAACCGTAGGTCATCCCCAGGACAAAGCCCAAAATAAAATATACTCTATGGATAGGCAGAAAAAGAGCCACTACAAATGTGGACAGTATGGGATAGCCTGCAAACTCCTCCATAGTATAAAACAATACCGTTTCCAAGGTTCCCAGTAAGAAAGCGCAGATAAAGCCATACAAAACCTTTTTGGGGATTGGAGTGCGGCCTGTTTCCTCGTTTTGATATTTCCTTCGGATCACAGTCAAGGCAATGCAGCTAAACATAGGAATGGTGACAACACTCCACCAATTGGAGAATTTTGGCATATCCTTGCGATGCAGAAGGTAATGCTCCGGTACCCCTCCATGAAAATAATCCCACAGTACATGGCTCAGTGCCAACACAAAAACAGCGCCTACAAAAATGTATTTATTTCTTTTGGATAGATTCATTTCCATCGTATACTATGTATTAGGTGTTACCCGGGGCCACTTCCATGCGGTCCTGACAATGAGGATGAGGACAACAATTTCCACCACTTGGTATAGATCATAGAACATATACCAAGGATTGAAGTCCATCAAATCCCAAAATAAGATAATGAATGACATGGAGGACCAAATGGTGGCCACTATGATGTTGGCCCATTTGTTAATCACCGGCCTCATTAAGGTGGACAGTCCGATCATCAATGCCGGAACTATCAAAATCAGGGAAAAGATGAGCAGCAGTCTAGGAGTCACTTCACCCACTGGAGTCTTGAGTTCCACAAAATTCTCAATGGTTCCCGGAGTCTTCATATCAAAATAGTCACAGTAGATATACAAAGACATCAGGGATGCCCAAAGGGCAGCCAATCGTAACTTGACATCTACCTTTGTATCTTTCAATAGTCCCTTCATAAGTACTAGTTTTAAAATCACATGTCCATTGACACCAAATCTCTATGTAGTCTCGTTTTTTTCGGTCTTTGGCCCATCCTTTACCCCTTTGATCAACAACCATAGACAGATTCCTATCTCCCCTATGCTGTCAGGAATGCCCACTAGAGTGGCAAACCATGTATCATGGTAACCTGGAAAAAAAGTGCCTCCCAAAAAGGCGATTATATATCCAAAACACCCTATCATCAAAAAAACACCTAAAACCTTGGGCAGAAAACCAGATTTGTACACCAAATACCCAAATGGGAACAACCAAAGCCCCCAAAAAACCTGTGATACGTGAATGCCATTGTAATAGGCATCCAACGAGGACATCACCATTGCCTGTCGATAATTCCCAGATAATGCAACATAATGCCCTGAATCCCCCAAAACATCCAACACACTGAACAGATTTGAAACGGCCACCAGTGAAATGGGAACACTTGTAATGGCTAAAACCACCATGAGCACCCCGTGTGTTCGATCAACGGATTGAAGCAGCTTAAACAAGACCAGAGGCAAAAAGATAAAGTCGACATAACAGATCAATCCGCTTACGGCCCCTATTTTGAACAGGAGTTTGGATGTCTTGATGTTCTGAACGGTTTGTGGGGCATCATTCCAATCATACAGTTCACTGGGAACGTACATTAGACTCACCACCCCTGAAATAACCACAATGAGATATATAAGACCCGCCCAATGTGCCGTGCTTTTCTGAGAAGCCATTTTTGATTGAATTTATATCCAACCAAAAATCCGAAAGGCCTTTCCCTAAAAAGGATTTTATTCTATGAACAATGGGGAGTGATCTACGAATGTCCGTATAAGCCCCTTAATTTTTTATGGATTGCAACAGTTGTTCCTTATGTGTCTTGCCAATGGGTATCCTTAGCTCATCCCCCAGATAAATCATATTGCCATGTACTTTACTCACTTTATCCAGATGGACTATATAGGAACGATGGGTCTGTAGGAAATTGAAGCTTCGTAGTTTTTCGTTCCAGTTTCGCAGGCTATCCAGAATCAGGTAATTCCGTTCAGGGGTGACAATATTGATGTAATCTGCCTCCGCCTTGAGGAACAGGATATCCTGTACTTGAATATTGTAGAAGGTCTTATCGGCATATACAAATAGGTTTTTGCCCTGTTTGGGATGGAGACGTTCTACCACTTGATTTCGAATTCTGTCCACGGCCTTAAAGAACCGTTCGTACGAAAACGGCTTTAATAAATAGTCGATTACCTCTACCTCAAAAGCTTCAATGGCATAATCTGCATATGCCGAAGTGACGATTACCTGGGGCGGGGTCTTCAATGTTTTCAGAAACGAGAGTCCGTTCATTCCCGGCAACTGCACATCCAAAAAAAGAAGGTCCGCGGTCCGTAGCACCTCCAAAGGGATGTGCAATCCCGATTCGTACAGTCCACAAAAGTCAAGAAAAGGGGTTTGGCCCACATATTTCCGTAGAACTTCCTGTGCCGGCTTTTCGTCTTCAAGAATAATACACTTGATCATAACAATATCTTTAAATCAACCTTGAATTTATAATCCATGGTATCCACTTTTAGTTCATGTCTGTTTGCAAAAAGCAATTCCAATCTTTTTTGGGTGTTCTGAATCCCAATACCGCTTTCCCTCCAAGTGGCATCCATTTCCCCGCTGGTCATGTCGCGATAGGTGTTTTCACAATAAAAGGAGAAGGCATTTCCATCCAGGCCCAATGCAATGCGAATAGGATGATTGTTTCCTGTAAG